>JAUSHA010000028.1 GCA_030648815.1 bacterium
CACAAGGGTGTCTATATTTTATTTACCGCGGAAAAAGAATTAGATAAACTGCCCTGGCGCGAATACGACATTGATGTTGTGGTGGAGGCAACCGGGCGCTTTACCGCGAGAAATGATTTGATAAAACATCTGGAAGCCGGAGCAAGGAAAGTGATTTTGACTGCCCCAGCCGCTACAGGAGAAAATGTTGATTTAACGGTTGTTATGGGCGTGAATGAAAGCAAATATGACCCTACGAGGCATCACCTAATTTCCAACGCTTCATGCACGACAAATTGCCTCGCTCCGGTAGCCAAAGTTTTGCATGAAAAATTCGGCATTATAAAAGGATGGATGTCTACTATTCACGCCTACACCAATGATCAGCGTCTTCTTGACCTGGTCCATAAGGATTTACGGCGCGCCAGAGCAGCTAGCGAGAATTCCCTGCCGGCTTCTACTGGTGCGGCAAAAGCGATCGGCTTGGTGATTCCGGAGCTTGCCGGTAAGTTGGATGGAGCCGCTTGGCGCGTGCCGGTTAAAGATGTTTCGTCTATTGATTTAATCGTCCTGGTTGAAAAACAAACTTCGGTTGATGAAGTAAACGAGGCTCTTATGTATGCGGCAATAAATTCTTCAGTCATGAATTATACTGATAGAGAGCTCGTTTCCTCCGATTATATAGGCAATCCCTATTCCGCTATCATTGACGCAAAATGCACAAGGGTGCTTGGCGGAAATATGGTGCGGGTTGTCGCCTGGTACGACAACGAATGGGCCTACAGCTGCAGAGTTGTGGACCTGATAAAGTATATTGCAAAAGGAGGGCTATAGTTATGGCTAAGAAGAATTTACCGAACGTGGGCGACGTTATTATGTCGCCGAGATTCGCTTATGGTTATCGCGATGGTGAACACAATAAGATTATCGCCGTTGACGGAAAAACCATGAAGCACCCCGTCACATACTATCTTAGCGAAGATGAGCGCGTGAATCTCGCGAGGAAGACCGGTGTTTTTCCGCCCAGGAAGAAAACTATTGATCTTAGTGCATGTGATCCGAGTCGTACTACTGCGAAGTTTATTGTCGAAACGGCTAGAATGCAAGGCGGCGGTACGGGTCATGGACCGAATGATATTTATCCAGACGGGTGGCACATACAAGCTCGACGTCTTAATAAAGATGGAAGCTACGATCCAAATGGCGAAGTAATACATTTTTATATGAGTGGATGCTTCACTAATATAGTCGAGCCGAAAGACATAAAAGTCGTCGGTAAGATGCAGATGATGTTTATTTAAGGCCAGTGGCCAACAATAAGAGGACTGTAAGAAAACTACAGTCCTCTTTTATTTTTGCGGCGTTGACTTTTTGGGGAATTTATGATACAGTACACCAGAATTAAGAACCTTAAAAATTTAGAAGGAGACGAAAAATGGAAAAGAAAATCAGTAGAGTGGCGATTGTGTCTGATGAATTCAATGAAAAGGCGATGAAGCGATTTGTTGGATTGTGCGATTCTTTAGTTGCGATGATGAGGGCAGAGGTTATTACCGATCTTGATTCTGGTTTGCAAGCACCGCCTGACTTAATAGTAGTGCTGGGCGGGGATGGGTTTATGCTCAAGACCATAAATAAATATTGGGGGCTTAAAGCGCCGTTTCTCGGGATAAACTTTGGCAGAAAGGGATTCCTGTTGAATGAAGATAGGCAGAACATTGTAAGTATGATAGCGAAGGGAAAATATAAAGTTTACAAACTTCCTCTATTAAAAGTGTCGGCTTTTTCAGCTGACGGGATTTTCTGCGCAGATGTGAGCGCAAACGATATTTATCTAAAAATGCTCACATCGCAAGCCGTCAGGTTGGAAATTAAAATTAACGATTCGTATATCCCCGAGATTATGGGCGACGGGTTAGTGGTGAGCACGGCTCTTGGCTCTACGGCTTATAATTTGTCAGCCGGAGGAGCGATTGTCCATCCTTCGTTGCCGGTAATTTGCGTTACATCAATCAATGAGATTTTTCCGCAGAGAATGCCACCCATGGTATTATCCCTGGATACGGCAGTATCCATAAAGGTAATTGAGCCGAAGAAGAGGAGAGTCAGAATTACCTCTGGAGAACCATTCTCCCTTGACGACGTGATTTCCGCTAAGATTGAAAATTCCGGATGTACTTTCTCTTTGGCGTTACTGAAGGGAGAGGATGATTTTTTAGAAAGAATAATAGAAAAGGTTATAAAATCTTAAGGAGGTGCAGGATGCCGATTATTAAATCGTTGCTTGACGCAGATTTCTATAAATTCACGATGGGTCAATTGGTTTTCCATCGGTATGCAAACGTACCCGTAGAGTACGCTTTCATCAACCGAACAAAGAAAGTTCACATACCGGGTTTTGTTGACGAGGGCGAAATACGAGCGGAGCTAAATTACGTTAGGACCTTGCGGTTTGCCAAAAGTGAATTGCATTATCTTCGCGGCACGAACGAATATCAAGATAGAATGTTTAAGGAAGATTATCTTGAATTTTTAGCCGGCCTTCAGCTTCCGGAATATAATCTGGAAAAAACTGATGGCCAATATAAGTTAGAGTTCGCCGGTAAGTGGTCGGAAGCCATTTACTGGGAAACCATCGCTTTATCAATCGTTAATGAACTGTACTATTCGCATTTTATGCGAAAGCTTAGCCGATTTGAACGCGATAAAGTTCGCGCCGAAGGCGTGAGAAGATTAGCTGAAAAGATAAAGATTCTGAAAAGAAGGCCGGATATTACATTTACTGATTTTGGCACTAGGCGAAGATTTAGTAGGGAGTGGCAGGATTACGTCGTAAGAACGCTGAATGAAGAATTACCGCCTGCTCAATTTCGCGGCACATCCAATACCTATTTGGCTATGAAGTACTCGTTGCTGCCCATGGGTACCAAAGCTCACGAAGAAGAAATGGCTCTCTCTGGCATTTTTCATGGGAGCGACAAAGAGATCAGGGCTTCTCACAATAAAGATCTTCAAGATTGGTGGGATGAATACGGCTGGGGTTTATCAATAGCCCTGACCGACACTTTCGGTACGGATTTCTTTTTTAGAGATATGACGGCACGGCAAGCCAATGAATGGAAGGGATTACGTCAAGATTCTGGAGATCCGTTTATATTTACCGATAAGGCCATTCTTTTCTATGAGAGATGGGGCGTAGATCCAAAGACCAAACTTATAGTTTATAGTGATGGGCTTGATGTTGATCTTATGGCGCGGATAGCCGATTATCGGAAAGGCGAGATCCAGAAGACCTTTGGCTGGGGGACGAACCTTACCAATGACCTCGGCTTTGAAGCTCTTTCCCTGGTTGTGAAATTAATGAAATCCAACGGTAATGGAACTGTAAAGCTTAGCGATAATCTCGCTAAAGCTCTCGGGAAGCCGGAGGATGTGGAAAGATTTAAACGTATCTTCGGCTATGCCGGAACTTATGAAAAAGAGTGCAAATATTAAATAAAAAAACAAAGCCGTCGCGACTAAGTCGTGGCGGCTTTTCAATTTCATTGAAAATGCTAAAATAGAAATATCATGGAAAAGATTTTAATTTATACCGATGGAGGTTCGCGGGGAAATCCCGGGCCTTCGGCAATTGGTGTTGTTATCAACGATAAGGGGTATTCGGAATACATTGGCGAGGGAACAAATAACGAGGCGGAATATAAAGCCGTAATTTTTGCCTTAAAGAAAACTAAGGCCCTCTTGGGAAAAGAAAGATTAAAAGAAGCGGAAATAGAATTAAAATCCGATTCGGAGCTTCTGGTAAAACAGATGAACGGCGAATATAAAATTATGGAGCCGAGGATTCAGCAATTCTTTATTGAGATTTGGAATTTGAAAACAGATTTCGGCAAAATTAAATTCACTTTAATTCCCCGAGAAAAAAACGGCGAAGCCGATAAATTAGTCAACCAAGCGCTGGACGAAAGAAGAGAAAATAAATCGTTATTTTAAAAGGTCGAATTTATTAAAATTAAAGTTATCCTTCGACAAGCTCAGGGCACTTCGACTCAGCGAGTTATTGAAAAAATACTTGCACTGAGCGATGGCTGAGCGTAGCGAAGGATGAGTCGAAGTGTGAAAAAACTTTTATTTTTAAGCTTATTAATGACATTGGTCGCGGTTTCGCCCGCATTAGCAAAAGACAATGACAGTTCTTTTTGGGCGGCGGCTTCCAGATTAGTTCAGGAAGTTTTCCAACCGGAAGAAATGCCGGTTAATTTTGAGGAGGGACAGGATGAAGAAATGATGGATGAGGAGTTTGTTGATCCGAAGGAAGTCCAACAGGCCCTGAGAGAAATAAAAGACCAAAAAAGAGAATTAACAAGATTGGCGAAACAAGCTAAAAAATTAGCCGGTGGCGAGGGCATTTTGGGCGAAATCAGCGCGCTTTTAGAACAAGCGGCTGGTTTCGAAAACAGCATTAATGAGGGAATTAATCTTCGCGATAGCATCCAGGAATTCCGAGACGCCCAAATCTGGGAAGAACTTAACAAAATAAGGGCCAAGGTTGAAATTCCCAGAGAATTGGCGCAGTGGAATAAGGAAATCAAGAAATTGAGTACGATGTTAAAGCAAAAGAAGTATCAGAATATGGGGTTTGATTTAACAATGGCCGGATCAAAAGTAGAGGAAACAAAAGCGACCTTATCCGCAGTTCAGGAGTTTTATAATAATGGCGATTTTGAGTCGGCCATGGAAGAGTTTGACGGGCTAAGACAAGATTTTCATCCGGGCGAAATTATGAGTGTTGTTCAAAGGATGCAAGAATTGACCAACAGATTAAAAGCAGTAAAGAATGCCGAAGTGAAAGAGCGGGTTAAAGAAGCTTTCAGCGAAGTGATAAGTAATTTCAACGAAGGAGAGTATAGGATTGCCAGGGAGTTAATGGACGAGTCATGGAATGATATTATGCAGATGATCAATCAAGCTCTTTCCGTAGGAAAGAAAAAAGGGACTTCAAAGCAAAACTTTTTTCAAGTGACAGATAAGCTTCAGAATCAGATGAAGAATAAGGCCGAAGAAAAGAGAGAACAATTCCAACCTCAACCGCAAATTCAGCCTCAATCTATGCCAGCGGAGACTGTTCGTCCCGTAGAATCAGTTCGTCCGATAGAGCCAGCTCCCGCTCTTGTTCCCAGCATAGAAATTCAGCCAGCCCCCGAACCAATAAGATAGAAAACGTATTACATAGAAAATCACCCTCGCTCACAGTCGGGTGATTTTCTTTTATCGTACAATTCAAGCCATGGCGTAGATTGTACGAGGATGTTTAACGTTTAAGGTTAAACAGGGCCGCAACCTTAAACGTTAAACATTGCCCGAAGGCATTGACTCTGTTTAATAAATTTTGTAGTCTGATATATGTCCTTTGACAAAAGAATAAGGAGGGATAAATGATTTGCTACATATGCAAAGAAAACAAGAGTGATGGAGAGGTGGGGGAGATTGTTTTCGGCTATCTCGGCATGTCGGTAAAGATTTTTAAGTGGGGCAGTTTATGCAAGGACTGCGCCGAAGCAGAGTGGATAAAAGATTTTGAGAATACTAATGCCAGGGAATTTTTTTATGTTTTCGCCGGTAAACCAACATTGGATTGGCCGCGCTATAAAGAATCCGGCTTCATAGTAAGCGGAGGGCGTTCCGATCTTACAAAATTACACGACATCTTGAAAGATATCGGAGTTTTTTCTTGCGAAGCAAAAGGAAATTGGGAAATTGTGGCGCTGGGTCGTTTAAATCCCAGAGGTTATACCGGACAGCTTTATTATTTTACTAACGAAAGGGACGCAACAGAGTTTGCGCACTTGAGGTCGCACGCCGATTTAGAAATTCATCATATCGACAAGGTTATCTACGAAGCACAAATTGAAAGGATTAGGGGAGGAGTAGGGACAGTGGTTAAAAGTCAAAAACGCAAATATAGAATAATTCAGAATCCCGCTCGTGAATCAGATAAAGTTACGGTTGAAGAAGTAAAAAAATATGCAGAAAGATACAAAAAGAAC
>JAUSHA010000033.1 GCA_030648815.1 bacterium
ATTCTTTCCCTGTAATTTCCAAAAGAAGCCCCCCAAAACAACATAGACGGGGTTCATGTGGACGAAAACCGCATCGCAATCTTTTCTTAACCGCCAGATATATTTATAAAAATTATTGAGTTCGCTTATTCTGGACTTGCCGTTTTCCTTGCCTAAGGAAAAAACCCTTACATTTGAAGGCAGGGAATACTCCCCCTTCTGGAGGCAAATAACGTTCAGCGAGTCAAATTTTTCTGAAAACTTTTCTATCCAGCGGTGGAAAAATCCGGAAATATCGTCATTAATATCCACCTTCTGGGTGATTATCAATAATTTCATTTATTTTTTCTTTTTCAGGTCTTTTAACAGCCAGGAGCTTGATTGTATTTTATCTCCCAAGCCCAGCGCCAAACGAATACCCAACTTCTCGCATATTTCTCTTTCCGGCACATTATTGAGGGTGCTGTCGCCCCCTTTGGCAAAAATATGCGGCTTTAACAATTCCAGCGTCTTGCAAATTGTTTTATCCTTATCAATAGAAAGAACAGCCCTATAAACCATTTTGAGGGAGCTCACAACCGCCAGTCTTTCCTCTTCGGACATAAAAGAGAAGCCCTTTTTTAGTTTTGCCTGCTCATCATTATTGACGATAACAATCAGCTTGGTGCCGAGATTTTTAGCAAGAGAAAACAGCTCCAGGTGCCCCCTGTGCAATGGGTCAAAATACCCCGAAGTCGCCACCAAAATTTCTTTTTTACGCCCCGCCATAATAGTTTTAATGCTAACAAAAAAGGCGGTGTTTTTCAACCCCGCCTCTTTATTTGCCTTATTCATTAGCCGTAGCAGCGATAAATAACACCCCGGCTATCATTATTACCGCTCCAAGCAATTTTGGCTGAATATTTTTTCTTTCTTTGAAAACGATGAATCCTATAATTATACTAAATAGGATTCCCGTTCTTTTGAGAGCATTCGCATATGGAACCATGGTAAGCGTTAGATTGCTCATTGAAGCGAACAGACTAAAAGCGGCAAAAAGTCCGACTAAAAATAGAAGCTTCCATCGCGTCTTTACTTCATTAAATTTTCCCCGGGATCTGAAATAAATCAATGGGACAATGGCGGCAAGATTTATTATTTGAAAAAATATCAAATAAGTAAGGGGGCTTGAATTTCTCACGGCTATCGCATCCCAATTTGAATTTATGGAACCGATGACCGCTACGCCAAGCATAAAGAGGGCGCTCTTATCTCTCGCCAAATTTTTAAATGGCCCTAAGACTCCGTTTTCCCTATTTAACCTAAGGGTGTATGCGCCCGCGACCACTAGTATTATCCCGATAACTCCCAAAAAACCGGGACTTTCTCCCAGCATAATTCTTGAAGTTAAAAGCATAAATACCGGCACAAAAGCCATTAAAGGAACGGTAAGGGAAAGTTCGCCGCCCTGCAGAGCCTTGGCATAAAGAATCATAGCAACCACGTTTGTTAAAGAACCGGCGATTGTCGCCCACCAAAAAGTGGAATTTACCGGAGCTATGCCCAACCAGGGAATAGCGATTAGTAAAAATGGCAAAGAAAAAGCGCTATACGCAAACAAAAACAAGTATGGACTTGCGTCTTTTAAGGCTTTCTTGCCGGGCATGTCCTTTAGCGCATCAAATAATCCGCTGATAATTCCTACAAATATCCACATATTATTGCTCCTTTTCCATTTTTAAAATCCTGATATCCTATGACATTAGCACCTTCCGACAAGCATGTCAAACAAAACTCATTTCAACTGAAAAGTTTTTATCGTTTCTATCCTGTGGACGAATAAAGCGGTGTTTCCTTTGATTAAATTAATTTTATCAATCTTCATTTTTCCGATTAAAATATCTTTATATTCGCCTAAAACAGAAAATAATTTATCGGGTTTGTGATAATAATAAATCGCCGCGACATGAGGAATGTAATTTTCTCCTTCAAATTCCGGTTCGCCGGAAGAAATAACGTCATTCAGTAAATCATGAAGATCGAACAGATTGCCGTCTTCGGAAAAAACCTGAATGAAGGCATTAGTAGTAAAAGAATTCAGGCCTTGCAACACAACCTCAAAGGGTTTGAAATTTTCTAATGCCTTACTGATTTTTTCAATCGTTTCCGGGAGGTTATTTCCACTGCAGAGCTTAAGCGTGCAATGAAATGCTGACGGATAGATATACTCATGACCAGGATCTTCTTTTTCCAATCTTCCGACAACATCCATTATTCCGGGCCAGAGAGCCGTGTCTATGGAAAAATTTAATGAAACATGGGACGGCTCGGCCATCCTTTTTTCTTTGCTGGTAAATTTAATTTGACCTTGATCCCCCAATATTCTTTTTCTTAAATCTTCGTATCTTTTAATTTGGTCTTGTTGCAACATTTTTTTATTTATAATCCTTAAGCGCTTTTATATAATTGCAGTAGTCGCAATCGGGATTGGCTTCGGGAATTTTATCGGCGTTCAAGCATTTATGCATATCAAGTATAGTTTTCTCAACCCATGAATCATCGCCCTTATACGGGATCAAATTAACCCTGAACTCCAATTTCTGGTCAAAGGCCTTAGCGTCAGCAATGCCGTTGCAATAGACGAAATAGCCGGTATCTGAAACCTTGTATCCATTACGCCTCAAAAGCCATTGATAAATCTCCATCTGCCTTTTATATCCTTCGTGCCATTCCTTATCCAGCTCGGTTACCTCATCTGACTTGGCCGTAGCTTTATAATCAACAACGATATATTCTCCTCCGGCATTCTGCCATAAATCGTCAATCGCGCCGAATATCAAGAAATTGGTCGGCTCGTGCAGAAATTGTATGCCGGTAAAATTATGCCTCCATTTAGCCAAGTCCTTATGCGCCACCGGCAGAGCGTCAATGCCGTATTTTTCCATCAGGGGGTGCTTTGTGCCGTTGGCGCGATGAATATCAAACTCCTGCTTAAGCAGGGCGTCTACTGCACTGTTTAAGGTATAGGGAAACATAGGTGGCCGGCCGACCCCCAGCTTGCGGTCGTGATAAAAGCACCTCGGGCAATTCAAAAACATGTCAATCTTTGATCGCGACAGCTTAAAAGTCTCTGTCGACGCCGGATCGTATAAACCTTTTACCCTTTGAGAATTATAATATTCAGACATAATTTGTTATGTTAAAAATATTTTTTATTCCCTGACTTCAAATATCTTATTCCTTTCCCTGAATCCCTTGACCAATCTTATCTTTGACTCGGTAATTTTAAGATAAGAAGCAAGGACCCTGACGACCGCCCGATTCGCCATGCCCCTCACCGGCTCTTCCTGCACCCAAACATCAAAAGCATCCTCTGATTTCTTTACAACTTCTTCCTCCGCCGAACCCGGAAAAACTTTAACTTTTATCAGCATTTTATTTTAATAATTCTGCCTAAACTTTTATTATTTTATACCGAAAAGGCTCTTGACACCTTTTTCACAAATTTTCCGGTTAAACTTAGTTTAACCGATGATATCTACGTGAGGCCCTCTATGTATTCTTGCCCGTTTATCTTAGGGAATGCGGGATAAACTACTTGGACTCTGCCGACTTGTCCGTCTTCTAGGCGCACCTTAATCCCGCGCGGATGAATAGTGGAGCTCGTCAAAATTTCCGCCACTTTTCCGTGGGTAAGCTTTCCGGTCCTCTGGTCCGCCTTGAGTACGATGTCCACTTCCGCCCCGATTTTTATATTTTCCCTCCTCTGCCCATCCATATAATTTCACTCGGCTAAATTTTGATTATTAAATAAATCGTATAAAATAAAATCAAAATTCATAATTAATTATTAAATTCCGAAAATGTTCCTGCCCCCATTTAAAAATCATACTCCCAGTAGGGCTGCCACTTAAAAGATGTACTTAAACATTCTTCGATAGTTTTGCCATCAACCAAAGTATCTAAACCATATTGAGTAGCACGATGACCGACCACTAAAACAGTTTTATCCGGATGTTTTTCTTTTAATTCTTTATAGAAATCTTGAATTCTTGCCACTGCCTGCTCATAACTCTCTCCGTTAGAAAAAGGTTCTTTAATGTGCCCTTTTTTCATTAATCCCACAATCTCGCTTGGCTTCCCTTCAAGATCGCCGTAATTTAGCTCTCTTAGGCGTTTATCTACAATAATGGGATACTTGTCCCCAAAGGCTATCTTGACTGTATTGACGGCTCTTTTCAAATCAGAGCAACAGATCAAGTCTATTTTAACATTTTTAAACGTCTCGCCCATCTCTTTAGATTGCCGAATACCCAAGTCAGATAATTCAACATTTTTCCACCCCGAGGAAAGTTCCGCTTCATTGTCTTTTGTCGTTGAATGCGCCGCAAAATATATTTTCATAATCTTCAACTTAAACTTTTATTATTTTATACCGAAAAGGCTCTTGACACCTTTTTCACTCAAACTCCAATTAACCTTAAACTTATCCTACCAAGAAATCGGCCCTTAGGCGATATTGAAGGAGGCCCGGCCTCTCTTAATTTAAAAGGCCTATTCGAAATCGAACAGACCTTTTGTTGGTGTTTGGCGGAGCATGCGGTTTTATAGGTTGAGCAATGAAGTAAGTTCCTCTTTACTTGTGTCAATATCGGAATAATGGAGCCTGCCTTGCATGGCATACAAATTGAATATAGAAAGATCAAATTCGACCGAACCAGACCGATCACCCTTACGTATAGAATCAAGTGCCTTCTTAGCTTTTTCTATTATAAGCGGAGCTTCGAATTTCCAACCTTCAGCTAAGTTTTTGATGAAAAGTTCACTTTCTGCTTCTCTTCGGACATCGGGTCCAACATCAAGCCCCGCCTCGACAGCTTCTAAGGGAGTATATCGCCAATTCTCCGGATCAGCTGGATGATAACGTGGACGCGGACGAAAGGGACCCTTAATGTATCTGTTAGAACCATAAGCCATTATTTTATCCTCCTCTTGAAAAGATCTACCTTATTAATACATAAAAAAATCTTACGGTCAAATCAATATGGCTCCCGCTTTTGGACAAACTGCGAACATTTGACTGGCGGGCAATGCGGGTAGGATTAGACGCATTAATCTCAACTTTCAATATACAGCTAACTTAATTTATTTCCCGCACTTTCCAAATCCACCTAAATAACCTCTCTGATTTAAGACGGGAATATCAATCAGTCTGTCCTTAGATAAAGACCAGCCGTTAATCTGCTCAAGGTATTCTGTATCTCCAACCTTTAAATTGTAAAAAGTTGTAAAATCCATTTCTCCCATATCGCTCATATGGTCAATTTCAATAAACCCTTTTGCCGGTATTTTTATTTCTTTATATTTTGAATGTCCCAAATTAATCAGTTCATCGCCTGCGCCGTCAAAAGAACCTTGCATCAAATATACAACTTTGTCCTCATTGGCGATATTTATCAGATAAACCCTGACATCAAAAACATCTCCCTCTTTTTCAATAGCACCAAGATATATGTATGGTAAATCCGTTATTATTACATTTTTAGGTAATTCATTTGAAATTCTCATTCCATACATTAAAACGTCC
>JAUSHA010000034.1 GCA_030648815.1 bacterium
GCACCGTTTAACCTTAAACGTTAAACATTACGTCTGTTGAAAAATGACATTATATTCTCACGCTGAATCAAATATTCGCAAGACTTGGCTTTATCTGTCCTTTTTTTTGATCTTAATAATCGCTATCGGCTGGGCGTTTTCTTATTACATGAGGAGTTCCGCCATTCTTTGGCTGGCGGTTATCTTCAGCGTTTCCATGAGCTTTTTAAGCTATTGGTTTTCCGACAAAATTGTTCTTGGCATAAGCAAAGCAAAGCCGATTGAAAAGAAAGATGATCCGGAATTATACAGAGTAGTTGAAAACCTCTGCATTACCGCAGGTCTTCCTTTGCCCAAGATTTATATTCTAAACGAGCAACAGCCGAATGCTTTCGCAACCGGCAGAAATCCTAAATATGCGGTCATCGCCGTCACCCGAGGTTTGCTTGAAAAGTTAGACAGGGCGGAGCTTGAAGGTGTCATCGCTCATGAAATGAGCCATATCGGCAACAGAGATATGCTTTTACAGTCCATGGTTGTCGTCTTGGTCGGAGTTATCGTAATCGCCACGGACTTTTTTTTGAGAATAAGTTTTTTTGGCGGTTCTAACCGCCGTGATAACAGGGAAAACGGGGGAGCGCAAACATTTATGCTCATCGTTTCATTGGCGCTGGCTATTTTAGCTCCCATCCTTGCCCAGCTCATCAAATTTGCCATTTCCAGAAAGCGGGAGTTTTTGGCCGATGCTTCGGGGGCTCTTTTGACAAGATATCCGGAAGGTCTGGCCCGCGCCCTGGAGAAAATTTCCAACGATCCGAATAATTTAAGGGTATCTTCCGACGCCACAAATCACCTTTATATCGCCAGCCCTTTTAGAGGCAAAGAAAGCGTTTCCTGGTTTCATAAATTATTCATGACTCATCCGCCGATCGGAGAGAGAGTGAAGGCCCTAAGAGGTCAGACCTCCCGACAAATATGACGGGAGGTCGGACCTCAAAATATTCAGTTATGTTTTGTCCAATTTGCAAAAAAGTTAAATTAGAACAAACAGTATTATCCGGCGTTGGAGTGGACTATTGTCCCAAATGCCTCGGTCTTTGGTTTGAGGAAGAAGAGTTAAGGCTTGCCAAGGATTACAAAGACAGGGATTTAAGATGGCTTGATATTGATTTATGGAAAGATGAGGAGAAATTCAGAATTTCCGCCGGTCAAAAGCTTTGCCCCGACGACAGAATGCCACTTTATGAAACTAATTACGGAGATTCCGGTATTAAAGTAGACGTTTGCAATATTTGCCACGGCGCCTGGCTGGACAGGGGAGAGTTCAAAAAGATCGTTCAATATTTAAAAGAGAAGGCCGATCAGGAAGTTCTTCAGCATTATTTAAAAAATCTGCGGGAGGAATTATGGGAGATATTCCAGGGCCCCGAAGATTTTAAAGATGAAGTTGGGGATCTTCTTGTAATCCTGAAGCTTTTTGTATATAAATTCAATACCCAGCATTCCAATATCGCCAAAATAATCTCCGGCCTGCCGAGATAAAAGTTGCTCGGCAACGCCGAGCAATAACTCAAAGTGCGGTTGACTAATCCCTTGATTTAGGTAAAATAAATAAGATGGCTAAACTAAATTTGAAAAATATTGTTTGGAAAGAGGGCAAATACTATGTTGCTCAGTGTCTCAATGTTGATGTTTCCAGCTTCGGCAAAACAAAAAAAGAGGCGCTGGATAATTTAGATGAGGCCTTGGAATTATATTTTGAAGACATAAAAGCTCCGCATATCGTTAAAGTTGAGAGTCCCGAAGTAGTTGGATTGTCTTTGACGCATGCCTAAATTATATTCATCGGCTCACATTATCAAAGTCCTTCAAGGAAAGGGCTTTATTTATATCTCGCAAAGGGGCAGTCATGTAAAGTTTCGGAAAGTCGGCAGACCGACCCTAACTGTTATTATTCCGGCTAACAGAAAAGAGATTCCCGTTGGTACTTTCCGATCTATTTTGCGCCAATCTTGTTTGCCAAAAGACGATTTTGAAGTAAAATAAAGTTGTAGTTAATTTATTAAAAAAGTATGGAAAATACAAAAAAAATTACACTTTCTATTTTGCCGGAAAAATTGGCTATTTGCCATTTTGATAAAAAAAGTTTGATTCCCGGCTGGGCAACGGACATCAGCTTTTGTTCCATCACCAGAACCAAAGATGAATTGTCCGTTGTTTGCCCCCAGGATAAAATTCCCGGCGGCGTTTTGGCGGAGAAAGATTGGCGGGCTTTTAAATTGGAAGGCGCCGCTGATTTATTTTCAGTCGGCATTATTGCTTCTCTGTCTCAGCCCCTGGCCGAAGCCAAGATCAGCATCTTCAACATCTCAACTTATGAGACCAATTACATTTTAGTTGAAGAAAAGAATCTGGAAAAAGCCGTTGCGATTTTGAGCAAAACGTGCGAAATTAAATAGGCTGTTATCTTGGAGGGGCATATCTTATGTTTTCTTCGAGTACAGCCAACCTAGCGCCCCGTAATTTATAATGGATTATTCATTATTAAAATTTCCTCGGAAAAGCCATAGGAAAGTAATCAATATTCCCAGAAAGTCAAAAGAGTTAGCAGAATTATTCGGTATTATTTTTGGAGA
>JAUSHA010000032.1 GCA_030648815.1 bacterium
GCTTAGCCGGCTTTAAAATATTAACCCATGTAGTTTTTTCTCCTTGAATTATGTTGCGCATATTTTTTATTTTACCATATTTCCATTTGCGCAACATATTGACAAGTCATTGTCTTGCATGGTATAATATAAACGTTGGAGTTAAAAAGTTCTTTGATAAATTTATAGCTCCGGCCTCTTTGCGGGTGCCGAAAAACGGCAAATGTGGATTCCACATTTAAAATCGCAAAGTGCTGCCGAAGAACGGCAGAAAAGGGAGGTTATTACGGGGTTCAAGGAAACTTTTTGGTTTGAGTTGCGAGAAGGGGAAAAGGCGTTGCCGGTTCACCAGCTCTTGGTGAATATGGAAATCGCTCGTCTTGCTCGTGAGGTGGAGGTAGCTGATTGCGATTATAAGGAATTGGGCCGTCAGTTCTTGAGTGACCGCGGTGACCGCAACGTTGAGACATTCGGAACATTGGGGGTGGTGTTGGATTCAATGCATCGGCTAGATAGTATTCGTACCACCGCAGTCGTGGCCTTTAATGAGGCAGT
This sequence comes from bacterium, assembly GCA_030648815.1. Lineage (GTDB taxonomy): Bacteria > Patescibacteriota > Minisyncoccia > Minisyncoccales > MHMH01 > JACPGX01. The sequence goes on from JAUSHA010000032.1 coordinate 535, forward strand.
GAAATTGGCTCGAGAAGCAAGGTTCGCAGTTAAAGGTGAAGTGGCAGATTGCGAGGTCGAGCGAATTTTCGGACTAGGGACGACTCATCGGCCACTCACAGAGGTCGAGCTAAAAAGGATTAACGCCGTTCTTGTCGCATTGGCCCAGGCGTACGAATACGCTGAGCGTGTGGAAAGAGACGGAATGAGCCATGTGTCATCTGTCCCCACAGTAGAATCCGTGAAGGCCCAGAACGACCTAAGGGATCGAATTCTATTCTGGAGGGGCAGATTCTGGGAAGCGCATGGACTGGCAAAGAAAGTCGGAGTCAAGGTGTTCCCGGATAAAGATATGTATACTAACACGGATTGGAGGATGTATACTTCAACCTTAAAAATGAAGGAAGTGATAGATTGGTATATTAAACAGGGTGTAATTCGGATCTAAGTAGGACTCAACAAGTAAAGCCGCGTGTCAGCAATGACCCGCGGCTTTCATATTTTACAGACGTCGGGCGTCTGTAAGATTTAACACAAACTATTGACAAATTAAATATAGCGAGTAGAATATACTGGTTCGGGGTTCTTAGTAAATAAAATGATGGAGGAGGATAAATGAGTAGACAGGGTACCAAGATATGGAGAAAAAATAATCTTCTTGAGTGGAGAAAGGAACGCAACCGGACTAAGCAGAGGCGCCAGCAGGAAACTCAATGTTCGGCGGTTAACGCCCATCAACCGTGGACTGATCAAGAATTAAAGTATCTGGAAAAAGAAGGTCGCAAAAAAACCATTAAAGAGCTGGCAATTAAGCTGGGTAGATCGCATTTAGCCGTTCAGGGAGTGGCCCATAAGCATGGAATAGTTCTTTTTAGTCCGGAAAAAGCTTCCGGATTATGTAATCGGTAGTATTTTTAAAAAGCCCTGGCTTAATAATGCCCGGGCTTTTTGTTGGCACTCAAAGACCTTGACTGCTAATTTGGATATGCTAAAATGACCCTGATGATTACGGAGAGGCAGAGTGAAATTTTAAGTAGGATTGTTCAGGACTATATTACTTTAGCTGAACCGGTAAGTTCCCAATTGCTTGAAAAAAAGCATAAGTTTGGCGTTTCTCCGGCCACTATCAGGAACGAAATGCAAGAGCTTGCCGATCAGGGATATCTTTCCCAGCCGCACATTTCCGCAGGCCGCGTGCCGACCGATAAAGGCTACAGGTTTTTTGTGGACGAGCTATTGAACGGCTCGCCCGCAACACTGCCTGCATATCGGCAAGCTAATCCCTCCGCTCACAGCCATATTGCGCTCTCGCATTGGATAGAGGAGATCACCAAATTTTTAGCGGAAGAATCGTCTGATTTAGTTTTAGGTTATTTGGCTGATGAAAAAATCATCTGGAAAGAAGGATGGCAGGATATTTTTGATGAGCCGGAATTTTTAGAGCCGGGGCTTGCCTCAAGCTTTGCCCGGATGATTGATGATTTTGAAGAGAATATTGAAGAGATGTTTTTACCCGAGATAAAAATATATATCGGCAAAGAGAATCCCGTTTCCAAAGATAAAGAATTCAGCATTATTACGGCGGGATTTAATGGAGGACTCTTCGCCATTTTCGGGCCAAAAAGAATGAGTTATGATAAGAATATTAAATTAATTCAAAAATTATGGGAGAAGATGTAGATATTAATAAAAAGTTGGCCGCCTCCAAAGGAAGCGAGCCTCGCCCCGCCGAGGCGGGGCGGGAAGAGTGCGAAAAGAAAGCAGCGGAGTATTTGGCAGGTTGGCAAAGGGCAAGGGCTGATTTCCTGAATTATAAGAAGGAAGAGATGGAAAGGATTGGGGAGTTTTTAAAGTATGGTACCGAAGAGATGATTTCTAAGGTTTTGCCTATTTTGGATAATTTTGAGATAATTGAAAGTAAATTGCCGGAAAATTTGAAGCAGGATGAAAACATTAAAGGTCTTTTGCAAATTAAAAAACAGCTATCGGATTTTCTGAAAAATCATGGGGTGGAGGAAATAAAATCAGTTGGTGAAAAGTTTGATGCGAATCTGCACGAAGTCGTTGAAGAAGTTGCGGGAGTCCAGCCGGGGGTGATAATGAGCGAAGTCCAAAAAGGATATAAAATAAACGGCCGGCTTTTGCGGCCGGCGAGGGTGAAAATTGCGAAATAACGTAATGTTTAACGTTAAAGGTTAAACGATCGCAACCTTTAACGTTAAACATTTTGGATGTTGAACATCCATCATAAAATCAAAGAGCCCGCCGTTTTTTTTGGCGAGCTCTTGAGCAGATGCTCTTTGCGATTACTGAATCCTTGTGAGTGGGACCGTCAACTGCACCAGATTTTTTTCCTCAAAGATAAACAGTTCGGGGTCGCACGCTACAAAGACCCCTGTCCGTTGAATCTCTGTTGCATTTCCCAGAAAGACCGTCTGCCCTTTTATTACCGGCAGGATTTCCCCCCTTACCACCTGCAAGGTTTTTCTGCTCTTTTCCTCAATGAATACCGTAATTTTATCCACTAATTCCTCCACTAATTTAATAGTATATTATAGCAGGTAAGATAAAAAATGTCAATAGTTGAAAATAATTAACATAATCGGGAGTCGGACTTCCTCTCAAATTTGAGGGAAGTCCGACTCCCTTCAAAAAATATATGACAAAAGTAATTGGTATAGATTTAGGCACGTCAATATCAAAAATGGCTTCCATTGTTCAGGGCGAGCCAAAATGTTTGGACTCAAGAGAAGGATCGGTATTGATTCCTTCTATTGTTGCAGTGAGCAAATCAGGAGAAAGATTGGTGGGCGATATTGCCAAAAGGCAAGCCGTCACTAATCCTAAGAACACTATTTTTGCCGTAAAGAGATTTATCGGTAGAAGGTTTCATGATCCCGAAGTTCAAAAAGAATTAAAAAGATTGCCTTACGAAACAAGAGAGAGAAGCGACGGGAGCGTAGAAGTTAAAATGGGAGACAAGTGGCACACTCCGATTGAAATTTCTTCAATGATTTTGCAGAAAATAAAAGCCGATGCCGAAGAAAAGCTCGGCGAAAAAGTTGATGCGGCGGTAATCACCTGTCCCGCAAATTTTGACGATTCGCAGAGAAAAGCCACTAAAACCGCCGGCGAGGTGGCCGGATTTAACGTTTTAAGAATTATCAATGAGCCGACTGCCGCGGCTTTGGCTTACGGCTTCGGCAAAAAAGAAAGCCAAAAAGTCATGGTTTATGATTTTGGCGGAGGCACTCTTGATGTTACTGTTTTGGAAACTTCCCCGGATACGGTTGAGGTTTTATCTACCGGCGGAGAGCCCCACCTCGGGGGAGAAGATTTTGACCAGAGAATAATGAATTGGATAATCGAGCAATTCCAAAAAGAGCAGGGGATTGATTTATCAAAAGATCCTTTAGCCTTGCAGAGGATTAAAGAAGCCGCCGAAAAATCCAAGATAGAATTATCCTCATCTTTGGAAACGGAAATCAACTTGCCGTTTGTTTCCGCAGATTCGGCCGGCCCTAAGCATCTTTTCTATAAAATAAACAGATCGCAATTTGAAAACTTAACCCGCGATTTGGTGGAAAGATCAATTGAAAGGTCCAGGAAAACATTGGCCGAAGCCAAGCTTTCCCAGAAAGACATCGACGAAGTAGTTTTGGTCGGCGGAACGACATTGATCCCCTCAATCAGGGAAGAAGTTAAAAGATTCTTCGGTAAAGAACCCAATAAATCAATTAACCCCGAAGAAGTTGTGGCGCTGGGAGCCGCCATTCAGGCGGAAATTCTTAAAGCCAAAGAAGAAGGCCGGGCTCCCGAAGGAGACATTAAAAGCGTTTTGCTTTTGGACGTTTTGCCTCTTTCTACGGGAATTGAAACATTGGGCGGAGTTAATACCGTCATGATTGCTAAAAATACCACTATTCCAACTTCCAAAAGCCAGACTTTTTCAACTGCGGCCGACAGCCAGCCGGCAGTAGAAATTAATGTTTTGCAGGGCGAAAGACCAATGGTTCACGATAACAGGTCCTTAGGAAAATTTGTTTTAGACGGCATTCCGCCGGCCCCTCGGGGAATTCCCCAGATTGAAGTAACTTTTGATGTTGATGCCAACGGAATTTTATCGGTGACGGCTAAAGACAAGGCCAGCGGAAAAACACAATCCATCAGAATTGAGGGCTCAACCGGACTTTCCAAAGAAGAAGTGGAAAGAATGAAAAAAGAAGCCGAAATCCACGCCACAGAGGATCAGCAAAAAAAGGATTTAATTGAGTCAAAGAATATCGCCGACAATTTAGTTTATTCTACCGAGAAAACTTTGAAAGAAGCCGGGGAGAAAGTTCAGGCGGATGTCAAAAAAGGCATTGAAGAAAAAGTTGATGCTTTGAAAAAAGTAAAAGATGGTGATAAAATAGAAGAGATCAAGCAAAAGACCGAAGAACTTTCCCAGGCCATTCAGAAAGTCGGAGCGGAATTATACAAAGCAGCTCAAGAAAAAAAACCGGAAGAGAAACCCGAAGAAAAGAAAGGCCCCGAAGAAGGTCAATATAAAGAGAAATAATAAATCAACTAATCGCGAATAGGTTACGAATATACGAATTCGTATATTCGCGGTAAATTCGTTATTCGCTGATTTCTATGAGAGATTATTATCAAATTTTAGGCATTCAAAAAAACGCCACCCAAGATGATATCAAGAAGGCCTACAGAAAATTGGCCCATCAGTATCATCCCGATAAAGGTGGCGATGAAAGCAAGTTCAAAGAAGTGAGCGAGGCCTATCGCGTGCTTTCGGATGCGGAAAAAAGACAACAGTATGATCAATTTGGCAGAGTCTTTTCCTCCCAAGGCGGACCCGCCTATGGCGGGGATGGCGAACAGCCAAGCGGATGGGACTTCTCCGGCCAAGGTTTTGATCCTTCTGATTTTGACGCTTCAAACATCGGTGATATATTTGAAGAAATGTTCGGATTCGGCATGAGAGGAGGCAAAAAGAAAGATTTAAAGAAAGGACAGGACATTGAAGTTGAAATAGAAATTTCCTTAGAAACAACTCTTTTGGGGAAAGAAGAAGAAATTTCTTTATTCAAGCAAATTTTATGTTCAAGATGCCAAGGAAAAGGGGCGGAGCCCGGCACCCCGGTTAACGAGTGCTTTTCTTGCCGCGGCACGGGCGAAGTCCAGCAGATTCATAAAACAATGTTCGGAACAGTTACTCGCTATACGACATGTCCGGAATGTGGCGGTGAAGGTTTCAGGCCTAATAAGCCATGCAATGTTTGCAAGGGAGAGGGCAGGGTTAAGGGTGAGGATAAGATAAAAATATTTATTCCTGCCGGAATTGATGCAAACCAGGTCATTAAGGCCGCTGGTTCCGGCGAAGCCGGCAGGAAAGGGGGCAAGTCAGGAGACTTATACATTAGAGTTTCCGTAAAAAAACATCCGATTTTCAGCAGAAAGGGAGATGATGTGTTCGTATCTCAGGAGATTTCTTTTTCTCAAGCCGCTTTGGGGGATGAAGTTGAGGTGCCGACATTAGACAAGACGAAAATTTTGCTGAATATTCCGCAAGGCATTGAATCAGGCAAAGTTTTGCGAATTTCAGGAAAAGGCATTCCGCATTTTCAAGGCTACGGCAGAGGAAACATGTATGTTGAGTTGATTATTAGAACTCCTCAAAAGTTGACAAAAAAACAGAAAGAGCTATTAGAAGAGTTAAATGAAGAAGGATTATAATGTACTTTGTTTATGTAATTAAGAGTGAAAAAGATAAAAAGCGTTATACTGGTATCACCGATAACTTGGCTCGTAGAATAAAGCAACACAACAGCGGCAGTAAGGCAACTCCTTCAACAAAAAATCGCGGGCCATTTACCATGATATACTTTGAAAAAGCAGAGAACAGCATGATGGCAAGAAGACGAGAAAAGTATTTGAAAAGCGGGATTGGCCGAGCATTTTTAAAGAATACAGTAAAATAACAAATATGGGCCCGTAGCTCAATTGGTAGAGCAACACCCTTTTAAGGTGATGGTTCCGGGTTCGAGTCCCGGCAGGCCCACCGAACGAAACATTGTCGGAATTAAGAATATGGAGCGATTTTGCGGGAGCCAAAATCGCGCTATCATTTTTTTCAAAGCCCTTTCCGCCTACGGCGGAAGCGGTGAATTCCCAAAGCTCCCCCCAATTGCATGAAAGC
>JAUSHA010000035.1 GCA_030648815.1 bacterium
TAACGTTTAACGTTGGACATCACGCGGCTAAAATAGCTAACCCGACGCTAATAAGTAAAATAGCGGCTATTTTCTGAAAAAGCGTCCGGCCGGATATTTCTTCTTTTAAAATCGCGGGGAATTTTAAAGAAAGGAAAATGGCGAGTATCAGTAAAAAGCCGTATTGCGCTCCCTGGAGAGCGCTCACAAAAGCAACATAAACCAAGGGGGCCAAAGCAATAGCCCAATTTTGTAAAATTCCGGCCGCAGCCCCGCCCGCTTGGCTCAAAAAGAAAATAGCGGCTATTTTTCTTTGAGGAACTATTCTTTCTTTGAATAAATTTTTTCTAAGCTGACTGTCAAAAAGCAGGATTAAGGCCATTAATACGCCGCCTAATCTTATCCAGATCAATCCCAATAAAAATGGGTGCGCCGCATAAATATATTTTGCAAAAACAAAAGAAAGAGCGAAGAAAAAGGCGGAAACGGCGGAAATCCTCAAGCTTTTCCATGAAATTTTTTTTCCTATCTCATGAGTGATTAAAACGCTGCCAAAAATAATCAAAAGGAAAGAAGTAGTCTCCGAAAGATTAAAAAGCTCCTTGCCTCCGGAAAAAATATAAACAAGTAAAAAAGTAAAAATCGGCGAAATTCCTCCCACAGCCGGCACTATTCTTGACGGTTCATACAACTTAAGCCCTTTGAAAAACCAGAGAATGCCCAAAACGAAGGAGGCGCCTGAAGCAAAAGCTAAAAAAAGATAAGACGGTTCCAAGATACGAAAATTGACAAAAGGGATAAGCAATACAACGGCGACACCTAAAATTCCCACGTAAAAAGAATAAATTCTATGATTGGGGATGGGGCCGGCTAAAAGCCATTTATCAACCAAAAAAACAACCGCAAAAATAAAATAAGCCAAAACGGCGATTAAGAGCCACATATTATTTTTTGAATGTTAAAGGTTCCCGATCTTTCTCCCTCAATAAAACCCTGCATAGCGGATTCTGCCAAATAGCCCTGCTCTACCCAGTCAAGAAGCCACTGATAAGCAAATCTCGGATTTTCCTGCAAATTTCCGAAGCCTGATTTCAGCAGCCACCTTTCGTTGAAATCTTCCTGCGAACCGATGGCTGGAGCAATGATAATGGGCAAACCTAAGGATGAATAAAAAGAAAGCTCCGATGGTTTTGTCCATAGAATATCCGTTTTTCTCAATGATTGGTTAAATTTTTTAAAATATTCTTCAATCTCTGCTGCATAAATAATTTCTATATTTTTATGATTGGCGAAACCCAACTTGCCGAGTTTTTTTTCAAAATATTCTTTTATCACCTTTCTGGTGCCGGCAATGAGAATTATCTTGATGTCTCCGGCCCAAATTTTAACGGCCAATGATTTAACCGCCTTGATGCCGATTTCTTTTTGGGCGCCGGCTCCGCCTACGGCAAACATTATGGTCAAGGGATGATCTGATTCTTCCGGCATTTTCCCTAAAGTTTCTTCTGTGAGTACCTTATATTTCTCGCGATATTTCTTTTTAGGGTCCAGGTTCAACAATCTTAACTTTAAATCTTCTTTCATGATTTCTGCCGATTCTCCTCCGATATTTTCCAAAGGCAAGGGGTAGCCGGTTAAAAAAATATTTTCTTTTTTTATCCCGTATAATTTTAATCTCTCTGCCGCTCTTTCGGTGGGAACAAAATACTTAATCCTGCTCTCTTTCGGCTTTAACGGAGCCCAAGCTCTCGAAATATCAGCATCGCAAATGACGCAAAAAATTTCGCCGGGATAATTAAAAAATTCGGCCATAAAGGCCGGGATAAAAAATGTTGAAATGAAAGGCAGGGCTCCGTTCTTTGATTTGCAATATTCAATCAGATGCTTGCCCCATCCCCTTTTAATTGAAAAATAGGCCTGCCTTAATTGAGGAATCGGTCTGGATAAATCTCTTTTCGGATAATAGCTTAAAATCTCCTGCAGTTTATCAAGAATCGCAAAAATAGCTCCGCCGATCAAGGGGATTCGCTTAAGCCGGGAAATAAATTCATAGACATTTCTCATGCCCTCCCAAACCCTCCTGTCTCCCGCGGGAATGCCCGGATAATCGTTGGCATTGATAATTCTCCCTTCCTGGGCTAAATATTTTAAAGGGTAGGCGGTTCTTTGGTGCCCATAGCCCATACTCACCGCAACCACCCAGGCCTTTTTATTTGCAGCTTCCATATATGTTTATTGTACCACAAAATAAATCACCCGATGATATAATAAATACGAAAGATAATTTAAAAGCCCCCCAAAGGAGGCTTTTTGAATATCTTAGCAAAAAACCGGTTTTCTGCCGGTAGGTTCCGTATCAGTTGTTACTTGCGTCGTGCCGCAGATCCTGCACTCGCGAGTCCATTTCTCTATAGTTTCAGCTGGCACATCCATAGGGCCCTGCCAATCAGAGCCCATGGTTCCCGGTTTGTCTCCGGAAATTCTATAAGCTTTATAGTATTTGGGAGTATATTTTGGCCCTGCCCAATCATGACAACATGAATTTTCAATTTGCTTCAATTGTTTTTGTTTTTGTTTTAAAGTACTATCCAGTCGATCAATTTCCCCTCTCAGCTGTTTGATATCTTCTTTCATTTGTCCCTCCTTTTAACTAGCTTTTCGCTACCGCAAACCTTTTCCTATAGTGGGGGTGCCACTATCCCATACTAACAATGTGCACATGAGTCCGTTGAGCTGTGATTACATACTTCTTGCCACAATCACAACGAACTAATATTTTTTGCTCAGAAGTTGCGCCTACTTCAATACGGTGCTTGAAGCTTCTTTCTCCTGTAGCTTCATTAAATAGGCCGTTATGCCCGCAATCACAGACCACATCAACTAAAAATACCTTACTGCCATCTATAGGCTCAATTCTTACGCCGTTCATTTTTCCCTCCTTATTTTTAATGATTTTGCATATTACCATGCCACACAAAAAAGTCAAGAAATAAATATGCGCTTATTGTGCAACCAAATAAATCCTCCGATGATGAAATAGGAAATTATCAACCAAGACCAATGTAAATTGCCGATACTTAGAGTTGCCCAAGATAAATAGCTGAACCAATCAATAACTTTTATAATATAAGACATAGAAAACCAGACAGGCCAAGATAACAGAAATCCTAAAGGAGAAAAAACAATGCCGGAGATGCCAAAGATAAAAATTAAAATAGTGACCGGCGCCAAAATCGGCACGATTAAAATATTGGCGAACAAGGAAATCAAAGATACATAGCCGAAATTATAAATCAAAATCGGGAATGTAAAAACTTGAGCGGAGAGAGTGGCTGAAACGGCGGCCCTGATCGGGAATATCTTAGGATTGGGAATAAGTTTCAGCCAATAAGAGAAAAATTGCTGGAGATATGCTATCCCCAAAATCGCTAAGAATGAAAGCTGGAAACCAATATCTTTTAGTAAAAGCATCGGATTCAAGGCCAACATCAAGGCTGCGGCAAAAAATATCGCCCTTGAGCCGGAAGATTGCCTGCCCAGATTTTCCGCCATAAGGAAAATAGCCGCCATGATAAACGCCCTCACCGCCGAAGCCGGAGCGCCGATCATCAGGATATATAGAAAAAGCAACCCTATCGCCAAATAAAAAGCGATCTTTTTCCTGAGCCCAAAACTCAAGATAAAAGAAAAAATTAAAGAAGAGATGATAGTGATATTCATTCCGGAAACCGCCGCAATATGCCGAGTGCCGGTAAGATTCAGCTTGTCTTTCCATTCTTTTGCAATATTTGATTCCTCGCCAAAAACAAGGGCCTCAAGGAATCCCTCTTGTGGCGGAGAGATAAAAGTCCTGACGGTTGCGCGAAATTTATTCTTAAAAGAAAGAAGAGTCTCCATCGGGGGATTGCCAAAACCAGAGCCCAATAATATTATTTTCGGAAAATCCATCACAGCCACGATGCCATCTTTTTTGAGATAATCCTTGTAGTTAAAATCATCGAAAACCGGAGGATTTTTCAACAGCCCTTTAATTTTCAACTTATCTCCGTATTTATATTCAGGATATCGACTTACTGTAATTAGCGTATTATTAACAGTAAGTTTTATGCTATTAGGCCGGATATCCGGCTCTTCGGCCACTATCCCGACGAACTCAACATTGCCCTCTTTGGGATAAACAATTTTTGATTCCGCCTGCTGATTCCGCCAGACACCTAAAACCAAAAACAGCAGGCAAAAACCGGCGACAGTTAATTTTTTATATCTCCAAAATACGGAAATTAAAAAAAGTCCGGCAATTAAAAGCCCCAGCAAAAATAGCCGGGGCATTAAAACAAATGAGCTTAAAGCGATGCCGCCCGTAAACGCCAGGCAAAAATATAAAAATATCTTTGATTTGGTCATACTGCTACCATCTATTATAGCAATCTTTTAATCAAATGCGCGAACTGTGAACGGTCGGCCCTTAACCGGATTGTATGTTTCATCTTTTTTATCATACGTCTTATTTTTTTCCGAAATCGGAATTACGGTGAGGTCTTTTGGAAATTTATTGAGATTACGGCAACCGTCTTCAGTAATGACGATGACGTCCTCAATCCTGATGCCTCCCCATCCCGGGATATAAATACCCGGCTCAATCGTAATGACGTGGCCAGGCATTAATTCAGTTTCGTCTTCAGACCCTACCCCAGGAAAAGTATCCATTGAAATTCCCAATCCATGGCCTAAAGCATGGGGAATATCATATCCTCCGTTTTTAATAATATCCCTGGCTATTTTATCCAAATCCTTACACTTAATACCGGGACGGGCCGCTTTTATCGCCGCTTCCTGGGCTGTTAAAACGAGGTTGTAGATTTTACTTTGTTTTTCCGTGGGCTCTCCCAAAATAAATACCCTTGAAACGTCGGATAAAAGCCCGTCAACTGAATGGCTAAGATCAAACTGGACGATGTCGCCTTCTTGGAGGCGATTGTTAGAGACTTCTCCATGAGGCATGGAAGACCGCTTGCCGAATAAGACAGTATTATCAAAAACAACTCCTTCTGCTCCCAATTTACTTCCCCAATAAGATACTTCGGCCGCCAAATTTTTTTCCGTAACGCCCGGGCGAACCTTGGGGAGAACGTGATCCTTAAGAACCTTTTCGGTTATTTCTACCGCTTTTTGAATTTTTTGAATCTCCCCGTCATCTTTTACGGCTGAAATTATATCCACTAAGCCGATTTTCATCAGCAATCCGCGGGAGTCGCCGGTAACCGGAAAAAAATCTTCTTTAGCACGCCGTTCTCGCAAAAGACGATACTCAATATACGAGAGATCGTTTTCAAAACAAACTTTCCGATAAGGTTTAAATAATTCCCTGATCTTGGATATTTCATCTTGCGGCCTGTCAACTGTGAGTATTTCGGTGTCTCCGGCTTCTAATGTGGCTTGCTCCCCGTATATCTTGTGGACGACCAGGTATAAGCCCTGTTGAGTGACCAGACAGAAACTTGATTCGTTACTGTTAAAGCCGGTTAAATATCTTACTTTGACAGGATTGGTTACCAAAAAAGCGTCGCAATCCATTTTTAAAAGCTCGGCTCTTAGTCTCAATATTCTTTCTCGCATTTCAATCCTCCTTTTCTATATTTCGATAAAAATTCCTTTTTCGTAACAGAGATTTATTATCTCTGACTCGTTCGGAAATTTCTGGATTAACAATGCCTTCACCTCTTTTTCTTTTGATCTTTCATTATCGCGCGTAGTGGCGGCATCATAGAAATCAATGATTGCCAATACCTTGGCAAAATGATCGATTAATTCTTTGGTTTCCTTGGAATACCGGACTCTGGATCGCGGTAAAATTTTAGGATACCCGTCGGAATAATACCTATGATGTCTTAGAATTATTTCTGCCGAAAAATTATACACTCCTCTTAGTAAATAATATCCATGAAGAACATGTGGTTTCATTTTCTCGTAATCAGCTGCTGTGAAATGCTTTTTTGTAAGCAAATCCTGATCAACGGCCGCCTTGCCGATATCGTGCAGTAAACCGGCGTAGAACAAAGGCTTAAAATCAAGATTGAGGGCTTCGGCGACTTTTACTCCGCATAAAGCGACTCTAACGCAATGCCAATAAGTAGCTTCGTCCTTTAATCTTATTATGGTTAAATACGCCCCCAGCGGAGACAAAGATGTTCCCGATGAAGATTGCCGGACAAGAGAGATGCCGAGGGAATCAAAAATCCCCCCTAGCCTCTGCTCAAGAAAAACTCTTTCTTCCATTTTCTTACTCCTTTACCCTGTTAAATAATCCCGCATTAGCGGGATTGCCTGGAAGGCATTTAACAGGGTGAATTAAATTTTAAAAGACCTTAGAAAACACTATCAGAGAGTAAACAGACTGGCAAGCCCTTTGATAGCCAAAAAAGCGGCTATGCCGATTAAAAAAAACGGATGGATCGCAATAATCCAACCGGAAATCAACAAAACTCCGGCCGCAATATCTATTAAGCTGAAAAAATTCATAAAAAAAACCACGCCCTTTAAGGCCAGGTAGACGCCGAAGGCGATCATCATGCCTCGCGGTAAATCTATATGATAAAAACCGGCCACAAACATCAGGCCGGATACTATATCTGCCAGGCCAAAAAGTTTTGTCATAATTCTATGCCTTTTCTTGCTTTAAATGCCCTGCCTGCCGGCCCGCTTCGCCGGAGCCTCAGCGAGGCGAGCAGGCAGGCTTTTTTAAAATAATGCTTAATTTCTTTGAATTCCGTCACCAAATCGGCGACTTTAATAATTTCCTTGGGGCAATATCTGCCGGTTAAAACGATATCTATATTTTTACCATATTCTCTTAAAAACTCAACGACCTCCTTAATGCCGATCAATTTAAAATGCATGGCGACATTAATCTCGTCCAATATCAAAAGAGCGTATTTTTGCGATTGAGCCCTGCCTGCCGGCCCGCTTCGCCGGAGCCTCAGCGAGGCGAGCAGGCAGAATTTTTTAGCAAAAAGAAAACCCGACTTTGCCAATCGGGAATCTTTTTCAGAATAAGGGCCGAAACCCGGCCGGCCAAAACTTTTAGTTTGAAAATTACTTATCTTTTTAATCTCCTTTATTTCAGAAGAAGAACCGTCTTTCAAAAATTGCGCCATCAGAACATTTTTTCCCGCACCGGCGGCCCTCAAGCCCATACCCAAAGCAGAAGTCGTTTTGCCTTTGCCGTTGCCGGTTAAAACATAAATCATTTTATTTACACATTGCACGTCGGACAGCTCCCGGGAGGCAAGTCTGGAACATACGGAGAAGGATCTCTTAATTCCGGCGAAACTTCCTGCTCGGGAATCTTTTCGGTCGTGGGAACTTCCACCTGCGTTTTTGGTTTGATATTTAAAACCTGCTGCTGTCTGCTGCCCGTCCTAAATATGGTAATGCCTTTACATCCTAACTCAAAAGCCAAAAAGTAGGCCTTTCTTATGTCATCTACCAACGCCTCGTAAGGAAAATTGATTGTTTTGGAAACGGAATTGTCAATGTATTTCTGAAAAGCGGCTTGAATTTTCACGTGGTCTTCAAAGGTAATGTCAAAAGCCGTTACAAAAATCTGCCTGACATCTTTAGGTATTTCTTCAAAATCTTTAATGCTCTGTTCTCCGGAAATTTTTTCAATCAGTTCCTTGGAATAAAATCCTCTTTTTTTAGCTATTTGCTCAAATATCGGATTAACCTCCGTCAAATCCTGCCCGCCTAAAACATGCTTTCTGGTAAAGGCTATGGCGAAAAGCGGCTCTATGCCCGAAGAACATCCGGCGATAATGCCGATAGTACCGGTAGGCGCAATTGTCGTGGTGGTAGCGTTTCTTAATTTTGGCATGCCCTCCTTGTCGTAAATGCTTCCCCTGAAGTTCGGGAACGGCCCGCATTCTTGCGCTAATTTTGCCGAAGCAATCTTGGATTCATCTTGGATAAACTTCATTACTTTTTCTGCCGTTTGTACGGCGTCATCGGAATTATAGGGTATTCCCAGTATGATCAGCATGTCGGCAAAACCCATAACGCCCAATCCTATTTTCCTGTTGCCTTTGGTCATTTCTTCTATTGCCGGCAAAGGATAACGGTTGACATCAATGACGTTATTTAGGAAATGAACGGCAGTATGAGCTGTTTTCTTAAGTTTTTCCCAATCAATCTCAAATTTTCCGTCATTTTCTTCTTTGAGCATTTTAGCTAAATTAATACTGCCCAAATTGCATGATTCGTGGGGCAATAACGGCTGTTCGCCGCATGGATTAGTTGATTCAATATCTCCTAAGCGAGGAGTGGGGTTGTCCTTATTTATTTTATCAATGAAAATGACTCCGGGATCGCCCGTCCGCCAAGCATACTGGGTAATTAAATCAAAAACTGTTTTGGCGTTCATTTTCCCCCAAACCAAGCCGGTCCTCGGATTGATTAAATCGTAATCTTCGCCTTTTTTGGCTTTTTCCATAAATTCGTCCGTTATCGCTACAGAGATATTAAAATTAGAAAGAATGCCTTCTTCCGCTTTGGCGGTGATAAACTTTAAAATATCCGGATGATCAACCCGCAACATGCCCATCATCGCTCCTCTTCTCTTTCCTCCCTGCTTAATAGTCTGGGTAGCGGCGTCAAAAACATTCATAAAGCTCAACGGACCCGAAGCAACGCCTTGAGTGCTTTTGACTATATCGCCTTCCGGTCTTAAGCGGGAAAACGAATAGCCGGTTCCTCCGCCAGATTGGTGGATCAAGGCGGTTTCTTTAATGGCATCAAAAATACCCTCCATGGAATCGGGAACCGGCAGAACAAAACAGGCCGATAGCTGCTGTAGGGCATTGCCGGCATTCATTAATGTCGGCGAATTCGGCAGAAAATCCAAAGAGGCCATCATGTGGTAAAATTTTTCTTCTACTTGAAATCTCTCCTCGTCAGTTAAACCCGGTTTATAAAACTTTTCGGCGGAAGCGATATTTTGAGCTACCCTTTTAAATAATGCCTGAGGAGTTTCAACGATTTTTCCCGCCTCGCTTTTATTCAGATATCTTGATTCCAAAACCGTGAGGGCATTATGGCATAGTCTGGTTTTTACCGAATAATTCAAAAGCCACCATTTAGCTTCTCTGATTTCGGTTCTTTTCTGACGATAGGTATAATAAGCCTGGGCTACTCCTCCAAGGCCTTCTTTCTGCAGAACCTCTTCAATAACGCCTTGAATCTGTTCAACTTCGGGAATTTTGCCGGATAATTTTTCATTCAAAATTAAAACCACTTTATCGGAAAAGCCCTCTGCCAGAGTTTCGTTCTCACCGGTGGCCACCAAGGATTTAAAAATAGCGGAGACGATTTTATTTTGGTCCCAATCAACTATTCTGCCGTCTCTTTTTTTAATTTTAGTAAATTTGCTTTCGGTCATATAATATTGGAGATAAAAAGTAGGAGATCCGATCTCCTAAGTA
>JAUSHA010000045.1 GCA_030648815.1 bacterium
CTATTTTTATCGGTTTTTCTCAGATATTCTTAAATTTTTTGCCGGGCGGATTCCTGCAGAGCCAAATTGGCAAGATTTTTTTATCAATTGCCGTTATTTTTTTATTATCAATCTGGTCTACGAGAATGGGGGTGGCAACTGTTTTAAAGAGAACATTTATTAAACAAGAAGACGTTTTGAAAATTAGTTTCTGGGTTGGCTTTATACCATTTCTTCTCGGCATGGGGTTGTTTACCTTAGGGAAAATAGTAATTCCTGATTTTAAATTATCCGGCCTTATCGTAAATTTCATTGATTCAATTTTCAGCGCAATTAGCTACGGTTTTTTCACCAATTTTTGGCTTAAAAGATTAAATTCAAAAATCCAATCTAAATCTTCTGCGGTTTTTACTTCTCCAGTTGTCGCTGGCCCTATCGGTTCCCAACTTAAAAAAGGATTGATCATTGGGCTGATTTTAGTCTCGGCGTTAGTTGCTTATGCGTTTTTAGGACAAGCGTTTCAGCAGAAAGTAATAAATAAATCATTAAAACAACTTTTGCCGCTAAGCGATAACAGCGCAAACGAAACCGCCGATTGGAAAACTTTTAGCGTTACTGGGCCGGGAGGTTTTCAATTTAAATACCCCCCTTATTATGAGGTTGATTCGGGGATGCGAAGACAGGATTTTTCCGATTCTAGAGACGCAAACAATATGCGCCTTTCGCTTGTTTTTTATGATATGAATATAAATGATGTTAAAGATGATTTTAAATCCTTCGGCTCCGAAGTTGTATCCGTAGAAGGAAAAGAAATAGTTTATTATTCTTTGGGCGAACACAATCAGTTAGAAAAAATCTATCTTATTCCGCTTCAGGAGCTCAAAACATTAAAAATAACAGTTATTATTACCGAATACGGATCTTTGCCGTTTGGAGACCAATCAAAATTGTTTGATCAAATACTTTCCACTTTTCGGTTTGCGGAGAAAGAAGAGCATCAAGAAATTACGAACAAGTCTCTCATTAAATTAATCTCTCCCAACGGAGGGGAGCAATTGGAGAAATGGAAACAATATACGATTCAATGGGAATGTCAGAATTTTTCCCCAGACAATCACTATTTTGCTAGATTATATCTAATCGGAGATGGTTCTGCGCATTGGGGCTTGATAAATGGAACCCCGGAGTCATTAAAATATTCCGCTTGTTCAAAAAGCAATAAAAATTCCATTGTGTGGGAAGTGGGGCAAGTTGAAAGAGGCGTGCCGCAAGCCGGCATTAAATATCAAATCAGAATTGATATTGTAGATTCAAAAGATATTATAATTGCTTCCGATAAAAGCGACAATTACTTCAGTATTCAATCAGCTCCTATCATAAATAACGTTTCTCCGCAGTTTGGTCCCATTGGGACCGTAATGGAACTTCGCGGGAACGATTTTTCCGGATTTGAAGGGGATTTGATTGCTATATTTGAAAATACCGACGGCGTAAACGGTGTTATTTACGGCGAGTCCGGTTCTAACAATAATTTAATTAAATTCAAGTTACCCTCTTCTCTTTGCCAGGTTAATGTTTCCTACTCCGGACTGCCTTGCTCGGCGCTTCTTAATCTATTGCCCGGTGTTTATAAGATTTATGTAATTCCATGGGGCAAGAAGAGCAACGAAGTTCTCTTTACGATAAAGTAATTTTAAGTTTTCATTGCTAGGGCTAAAAAATAAAATATGATTTCCACAACACTTATTTATATTCTGGCTGGCGTAGGTGCCTTATATTTATTGATATTTTTCGGATTGATGAGAATAAAGTTTTTTAATAAAGCAAGGCAAAAATATCTTGCTTATTTTCGGAAACCGATAGACGAAGTTGCAAGGGGGAGCGTTACCGGGACAATAAAGGCTTTTCTTATTTGGCGTGCATTAAAAATAATTATTTATATTATTCTAGTTGTTATCTTAATCGGCGGGTTTTTCGCCTGGCAGTATTTTGGCGGGACGAAAGGAAAATTTCAAACTGGGATTATTGAAGGTTCCTTGAGTTATCCAAGCGATTTTATTCCTTCCGATATGAAAATATGCGCAGAAGATACGGCAACGCAGGAAGAATATTGCACAGATACACGCATAAGGGATAGCAAGTATACATACGGGAATGGTTATAAAATTGAAGTGCCAGCCGGCAGTTATTATGTTTTTGCCACCACCATTCAATATATAAGCGGTTACAAAGCTTATTATTCTTCATTTGTTACTTGTGGCTTGAGAGTTGATTGTCCTTCCCATAAACCAATTGCGGTTACAGTTAACATCGGGGAAATTATTACCG
Organism: bacterium; assembly: GCA_030648815.1. Taxonomy (GTDB): domain Bacteria; phylum Patescibacteriota; class Minisyncoccia; order Minisyncoccales; family MHMH01; genus JACPGX01. The sequence goes on from JAUSHA010000045.1 coordinate 2,308, forward strand.
GCATAGATCCTCAGGATTGGTATGTACCTCCGAAAGAAATAGTTAAGGACGAAACCACTGATTGGAAGATGTACAAAAATGAGGAATATGGGTTTGAGATAGCTTTGCCTGATTCCTGGAAGGGATATTCAATTATTATGGAATCCTGGACGGGCTACACTTTAGATGACGAGCACAAGCAATTTCAGGGGCCAGAAATTCATATACGGAATCCAAAGTGGACCAAAAGTCAGCCCTGGCAAGATATTCCAGTAATGGTTTTTGCCAAAGAAGAATGGGGGTTGATAAAAGCAGACAAGTTGGGCGTTAGCGCCGCTCCAATCGGTCCGCGCAAGTTAGGCGAAAACCAAAAATATGGTTTTGCCTTGCCGCCGCGCTGGATAGGCTTTACCGACGCTTTGGGTCAGGACGAAGCGGAAAAAATTGTGAAAACATTTGAGGTAATTACATTTAAATAAAATCCTTTCCACTTTCCGGTTTTTGAAGTAGAATAATATTGGATAATTATTAAATAATTTTTAAAATATATGTACTATTTTTTAGGTGTTATAGGTTTTTTCGTTTTATTTTTTGTTCTGCCCGGGTTAAAGGTGGTTAATCAATACGAGCGGGGTATTGTTTTGACTTTCGGGAAGTATTCAAACACCCGTAATCCCGGGTTGACCTGGATTTTTTCAGGCGTTCAAAAAATGATTAAAATTGATATCAGGATTACGACCGTAGATGTTCCTCAACAGGAGGCAATAACTAAAGATAATGTGCCCGTCGGCATTAACGCCGTAGTTTATTTTCAGGTAGTTAAGGCTGAAGACGCCGTGTTGAAAATCCAGAATTATTCTTTTGCCATTTCTCAATACGCGCAGGCGGCTTTGAGAGACGTAATCGGCGGGGTGGAACTGGATGCTCTTTTAACAGAAAGAGACACGATATCTGATGAAATCAAAAAAATAGTTGACCAAGCCACCGAAGGCTGGGGGATTAATGTTACGGCAATTAAAATACAGGACATTGAAATTCCGGCTGACATGAAAAGGGCCATGGCTAAGCAAGCCGAATCGGAAAGAGAGAGAAGGGCGGTGATAATCAGGGCCGAAGGAGAATTGTCGGCCGCCGAAAATTTGAAAAAAGCCATGGAGCAATTAGCAACTTCAGGCGCCATATCTCTAAGAACCCTGCAAACCATTGAAGCGACTACTGCTAATCCCGCCAATACCATCATTTTTGCTTTGCCGATTGAAATAATAGAAGGATTTAAAAGGCTGGCAAAATGATTCTTAATAAAAAAACTAATTATCTGCAGATAGCCCTGAATGGCACCATTGATGATGCCAGAGATATTATTTATCGGATTCCGGTTGACCAAAGGATAATCCTGGAAGCCGGCACTCCTTTTATAAAATCTTACGGCGAAAACGGCATAAGGTTTATAGTTGATTTATGGAGACAGAGAAGTTTTTCTGCCGGTATCTTTCCTTATGTGGTGGCTGACATGAAATGCCAAGACAGGGGATCAACCGAGGTAGCTATTACTAAAACTGCCGGCGCCAGTGCCATCACCGTAAACGGCAATGCGCCGATTGAAACCATTAATTCTTTAATTTTAGAGTGCGAGAAAGCGGGGCTAGACTCAATGATTGATATGATGAATGTGGAACAGCCGTTTAAAATATTAAGAAAACTGAAAAAACTTCCTAATGTCGTTATATTGCACCGCGGCGTTGACGAAGAAACTTTTAGTAAGGATAAGCCGATTCCTTATCAGCAGATAAATAAAATCAGGGCGAATTGCGATGTTTTGATTGCGGTGGCCGGCGGCGATACCGTCCGAGAAGTCCAGCGGGCGATTTTTAACGACGCCAACATTGTGGTAGTTTGGAAAGATTTTTATGAGAGCAGTTTGGAAACCGCCGAGCTTGCCAAGGAATTTCTCAAGGAAATCAAATAAACGCTGGCGGCGGGCGTAGTTGCGTCCGCCGCCAGTTGGAGTAGAATATTTATAGTATGGTCAAGAATCGCATTATTACGGGGCTTGATATCGGGACGAACGAAATTAAGGCTTTGGCTGCGGTAAAAAATCAGGAGACAAATACTCTTGAGATTTTGGGTCAGGCGCGCTGTTCTTCTTTCGGAATAAGGAAGGGCATAGTGGTAAAGCCGGAAGAGGTGTCAAAGAAGATTTCTGAAGTTTTACTGCAGCTTCAGCAGGAAATCGGCCAAAAAATTGATGATGTTTTTACTAATGTCAGCGGCAGCCATATTTTTACCACGCCTTCACACGGCTCCATAGTTGTCTCAAGGGCGGATCAAAGAATTTCCGAAGAAGACAAAAGCAGGGTGATGCAGACGGCGCAAACTTTTCCCTTGCCCTCCAATAAAGAAATTTTGGATATTTTTCCAAGAGAATTTATCGTTGACAATCAGGGTCAGATTAAGGAACCCTTGGATATGCGCGGCTTGAGGTTGGAAGTCAAAATTATCGCTCTTTGCGCCTTTTCCCCTTTTATGAAAAATATCACCGCAGCCGTACTGGAGGGCGGTTTTCAAGTTTCCGATGTTACGCCTTCTATTTTAGCCTCAAGCAGAGCCGTTCTGACTCCCCAGCAAAAAGAGAGCGGAGTTTGTATTTTAGATATTGGCGCCGGCACCACCGATATGGCGATCTATGAGGAGGGCGATTTGGCACACATAGCCGTCTTTCCACTGGGTTCGGAATTGATTACCAATGATATCGCCGTCGGATTAAAAACCGATCAAGAAACCGCCGAACGCATAAAACGGGAATTCGGATCCTGTATTTCAAACGGCGGCAGTAAAAAAGAGAAAGTTGCCCAGGTTAATCAGCAGGGCGGCGGCGAACCATTAGTTTTTACCCGCAAAATGCTGGCAAAAATTATCGGAGCCAGGGTTTCTGAAATATTTGAATTAGCCAATCAGGAGATTAAAAAAGTTTTTCCAAAAAGCATTTTGCCGTCAGGCATAGTTTTAACCGGCGGCGGAGCGATGTTGCCAAAAATTGTTGAGCTTGCTAAAAAGGAGATGAAACTACCGGTCAGGATCGGCTTGCCTGAAGGCATAATCGGTTTGGATGGAGACCCCACTTTAAGCACCGTTGCCGGACTTGTTTTAGAGGGTGCGGATTTAGAGAATAACGGGGGGATGATACCTATTTTTCATAATGGCTTTGGCGCAAAAGTTAAGAAAGTTTTGAATTTTTTTAATCCCAACCAATAATGTCTATAAATACTAAAATTAAAGTGGTGGGAGTGGGAGGAGCCGGCTCTAACGCCGTTTCCAGAATGGCTGCCTGCAAAATTCAGGGAGTGGAACTGGCGGTTATAAATTGCGATGCCCAGGATTTGCAAAAAGCTAAGGCTGGCCAAAAATTGCGCATCGGCAGAAATTTAACCAAGGGTTTAGGGGCTGGTATGAATCCGGAAGTCGGTAAATTAGCGGCTGAAGAAAATAAAGAAGAGATTACTCAACTTCTAAGAGGAGCTGACATGGTTTTTGTGACTGCCGGACTTGGCGGCGGCACCGGGACGGGAGCCGCTCCCGTAGTGGCCGAAATAGCCAAAAGCTTGGGAGCCTTGGTGGTGGGGGTGGTTACCCTGCCTTTTTCTTTTGAGGGCTCATATAGAAATCAATTGGCGAAAGAGGGATTGGAGGTTTTAGGCCAAAAAATAGACACTCTCTTGGTAATTCCAAACGATAAAATTCTTACGCAAGGCGATAAAAAAACTACTTTAATTTCTGCTTTTTGGACTTGCGATGAAGTATTGCGCCAAGCCGTCCAAGGTATAACCGACTTAATCACCATGTCGGGAGTGGTTAATATTGATTTTTCCGACGTTAAAACGGTTATGCAGGATTCCGGCCCGGCATTTTTTGGTCAGGGACTTTCTCGCGGAGAAAATAAGGCGGAAATAGCGGCCAATTTGGCGATCAATTCTCCTTTATTGGATTTTTCTATTAAGGGAGCCAAGGGGGTCTTATTTAATGTTTCCGGAGGCGGAAATTTGAGCTTAAACGAAATCAATGAAGTGGCAAAAATTATTACCAAAACCGCCGATCCCAGGGCGAAAATTATTTTCGGAGCAGTCAACGACAAGCGCCTCCAAAAAGACGAAATGAAAGTCACCGTCATCGCCACCGGCTTTGAGAAAATAAAATAATTATCCACAGGTAAAAATCTTGACAATTTTATACATACGGATTAGCATGTAAGTATTAACACCCCCGCCCCTAGCTTCGGCTAATGGCGGGTTTTTTATTTCGTTAATTCGTGATAAAATAAGTAAATTATATGGCAACAAGGCTAGAAAATAAAAATATAGAAGAACGAGTCATTATTTTCTTAGACGGAAGTAATTTTTATCATCGGTTAAAAGATTCAGAGTTTAAATTTAAACACTTACTGGATTTTGACGATAAAAGATTTGCCGAATGGTTAGCTCACGGAAGGATAATTATTGATTGCATTTATTATGTAGGATTAGTGAGAAAAGAAGTCGGGAATACAAAGAGCGAGGAACTGGTTAGGTCCCAGCAAAAATTATTTGCTAATCTTCAAAAGTTGAGCTGGATAGTAAAGATAGGTTACATGATGAAGCAAGATAAGGATTATAAAGAAAAAGGCGTTGACGTGAAATTAGCCGTAGATATTCTAGACATGGCTTATCAAGATAGATATGATACTGCCATTATCATAAGCTCGGATACAGATTTAATCCCAGCCATCATAAGAGCAAAAGAACTCGGAAAGATTATAGAGTATATTGGTTTTTCTCATCGTCCGAGTTTTGCTATGCAGCGTTATTCTAAATTAAGCCGTTTATTGGGCAAAGTTGAGCTGGAGCAATTTCTACCAAAGAATTTTTTATAGAAACAAAAAAGGGCCTCTCGATTTTATTCGGTGGCCTTTTTAGTTTTCTTTTTAATACCATATTCAATAACCCGCTAATGTTTTTTGTCAAACTGTTAATAAGTGCGGGCATCAGAGGGATTTGACAGGGTTTGACCGCATTTTTTGGGCGGGGTAAAATAGAGTAATCTTTTGAAATAATGTTTAACGTTATGTTCAACGTTAAAGGTTGCGATCCGTTTAACCTTTAACGTTGAACATCCCGTTCTACTTGAAGTGCGCTCCCAGGCCTTGATTGTAGTCAACCAATATCTGACTTGGCGTCCTCGCATAATTATATATTTTCACATCGTCGATGAGACCGTTGAAAAACCACGCGCTATCTGTACCTATTAATAAGGCAGATGCCTCGGAACTTAATGTGCCGGTACTCGCTGTTTGAGT
>JAUSHA010000052.1 GCA_030648815.1 bacterium
GCTATGAAGTCTTTTAACTTCAACTAACATGCCTTGCTTCAGCCTCCTTAGGAGGCGTTTTTTTATTAATTTTTTAAGTTCTTCCGGTGATTTTTTAATACCGATTATTAATACGGGATAAGCTTTCCCGCCGAAGCCCAAAGGGCGAAGGCGGGGTAGAGGTACGGGTTTTCCTGTCTTCATCACTATTTCAATGGCCCGGATCAATCTTCTGGGGTTTTTTTTATCAATGTCATTAGCTCTTCTCGGGTCCAGTTTTTTTAAAATTTTATAGAGTTCTTCTGCTGATTATTTCTCCAGCTTCTTTCTCAACTTCCAGTCAGGAGCCACTTCCGGAATAACTAAGCCGTCTATTACGGCTTGGATATAAAAGCCGGTCCCGCCGCAAATAATGGGAGTTTTGTTTTTTTTAAAAATTTTATTTATTGCGGCCAGCGCCAATTCTCTGTATTGGGTTACGGTAAACCTTATTTTGGGAGACGCAACATTTAAAAGATAATGGGGGATGCCTTGCATCTCTTTTTTTGTTACTTTGCCGGTACCGATATCCATACCCCTATAAATCTGCCTTGAATCAGCCGAAATTACCTCGCCACCGAATTTTTTAGCAAGCTTTATGGCCAAGTCGCTTTTGCCCGAAGCCGTGGGGCCCAATATAACGATGAGTTTGCCTATTGACATGTTTTTATAATATTATAGGATTATTAGTACAAAATAAAAAGGAGGCAATAATGTCTAAAAGCGTATTTGGCGTAAAGTACAATGACCCTGATCGTTCGGATTGTTTTTGTTCCGTAGATTGGTGGGGCGAAAAAAGGGGCGGATGGGTCCCGGTGAGTAAGTCCATCGGCGGATCTGAATGGTATCCGGAGAATAGCGGGAAGTCAGGCCAATTAGCTTATGAGGCGATACTGAAAAAGTTTCATCTCGAAAAACTGGCTAAAGAGCTGCCGATGGAAAAAGTGCAGACCATGAGTCCCGCGGCGCTGGTAAGATACCGCGAGAAAAACAGGCTGCCGGCAATAGACGTATTTACGGATGCGACAACTGTTAATCCGAATCGCGCCGAAGAATACGAATAAGCGATCAATAAGGAGGAGAGATTATATATCTCTCTTCTTTTTGTTTTAAAGATTTCCGAAATCCACTCAAATTTGAGAGGATTTCGGAAATCCAAGCATAAAACGTAACGATGTCTGGATATCCGATTTCCAGGCAAATATCCGGAAATCGGATATCCTAAATTAAATTAATTAATACCCTTTCCCGTCTTTTTTTCTCTTTAATGGGCACGTCGTCTTTTAATCGGAAGGCGGCGGTTCCGGATCGGGGAGAGTATTTTGAAATATAGGCGATATTAAATTTAATTTTCTTAAACAGTTTTACCGTGTTATTAAATTGCTTTTTTGTTTCACCCGGGAAACCGACAATTACATCGGTAGATAAGTTTATGTCAGGAATTTTTTCTCTTATTTTTTTTACCAATTTTATATATTGTTCAGCCGTATATGGCCTGTTCATTTTTCTTAAAATATCATTATCTCCCGATTGTACCGGCAAGTTTAAATAATGGGAAATTTTTCGGCATTTAGCCATTATGTCAATCAGTTCATCCGTAAAATCAGCCGGATTGGGGCTCATAAACCTTATTTTAAAATTACCGGGTATGGCATCAGCCATTTTTAAAAGTTTGGCGAAGTTAACGCCATTTGATTGGTAGCGATTTACGTTTTCTCCTAGAAGCCAGATTTCCTTGAATCCCTTTGCAACCGATCCCTTTATTTCTTTAATGATTTCTTTATGGTTGCGGCAGACCAATGGCCCGCGGGTATGGGGGACTACGCAATAGGTGCAAAAGTTATCGCAGCCGTTGGAAATGGGAATGAATTTTGACGGGGTGCTGCATTTTTCTGGTTCTTCCCATATCTCGTCAAATATCTTGCCGAATTTTACTCTGTCTTTTTTTAAAATGCACCCCGTTAAAACAGTTTTGGATTTTGGATTTTGAGCTTTGAGCTTGATGAATTTTTGGTTTAAGCCAAAAATTCTATCTACGGCTGGTTGTCTGACGGAACACATATTAACTACAACCAAATCGGCCTCCGCCATTTTTGAGGCGGACTTATAGCCGTCTTTTTCCAGACCGGCGGCTATTCTTTCGGAGTCCGACTCATTCATCTGGCAGCCAAAGGTAGCAATCCAGTATTTTTTCATAACGACGTTATTTTATAATAAAAAAACGGCCATTTCAAGGCCGGATATTTGGGATTTACGAAATCCACTCAAATTTGAGAGGATTTCGTAAATCCAACGTTTAACGTTGGACATTAGTGGATTTCCTCTTTTCTCTCCTTCAGGAACGACCTCCATTGCTCCAGGAATTCCACGAATACCTGGAAGGGCATGTCCAGTAGAGAGTTGAATAAAATTACTATGGCGTTATATTTCACCCATTGGTTTGACAGCCATCGGCCCATTTGTATTATCGGCAGGGAAAAAAGATCTATAAAAATAGTAAAGAAGCTTTCTTCGTCTTTCTCTATTTTTAATTCTTTGGATCTTTGGCGGATCTTAACTCCGGTAAAAGATATCAAGGAAATGAACATCAGGAAAATTACAATAGAAATTATGCTGAATTCTAATTTTCGCAGTCCCCAGACGATAAAACCAAATGATCCGGCAAAACTTAAAAGATAAAGAAGAATAATGACGGAATTTAAGATAAATCCTCTTTTGCGCGCCGGCCTTACGCTGTAGGTGTCTTTTCTTTCGCGATCATAAACTATTTTCATTACTTCCATTACGGCCAATTGTTCGTTTTGTTTTGACGGGGGCCTTATGCTTAAAACCAAAAAAGCCATCAGCATGGGAGGGATGATAACATTCAGCCCCAAATTATTATAGGAGAATTCGTGGGCGACATATTTGTCAAAAGGCACTTCAATTGCAAAAGCTAAGAGGATTTTAGACAAAAGTATGGAAATAGTGCTGTAAAATGCCGCTCTTTTTAATCTGCCCTTATTTTTTTTCAGTCTTTCTTTATAGGCAGCTTTAATCTTGCCCTCTAAGATATCCGGGTTTTTCATGGTATTTGCGGCTTCGGAAGGCTGGGTGGCAATGACATCGCCCAACAGCAAATAAGCCGTATCGTATCTCTCGCAAATTGCATAGAATTTTTCAGTTAAGGGATGCTTAAGGCTTTTTTCAAATTTTTCCCATACGGCATAAATATTTTTGGACAGTTCTGCTAATTTTTCTTGCGGGAGATCCAGCCAATCGCTATGCCACTTCTTCAAAAGATTGTAGTTTATAAGAGGATCGTCTAACTTAAAAAGCGCTTTTTGGATGGCAATGTAAATTTGGGCATCTTTTTCATCTTCCGACATGGCCTTGGAAATTAAGGAGATTCCCGATACTTCTATCTTCTCTCTCATCTGTTCCAGCATAAAATCCATAAGAGCCGTTTCTTTTATGAAGGGAGACAGGACTTCCTCCATTTCGCAAGCGGCTATTCCTAAAATCCAATCATAAAGCTGGGATTTCAATTTTTGCTTATTATCAGAAGGAGCATTTTCTAAAATATAAATGTATTTATTGATTGACTTCTGGATGGCGGCGATTTTTGATTCAGGAATGGCGTCATTCGGAAAGAGTCCGCCCCTGATCAGTTCGTTAATAAACGGTTCGGAAATTTCTTTGCCACTCCTCTTTAAGAATATCCGTCTTTTTAAAATCCTTTCTATGGCAGTTTTTCTTAAAAGATGCTCTTCTCGCCAATCAATAACTCCCCTCATGTTTTCATAGAAAGTAGCTACCCGGCTCACCACTTCGTCAACGTGAATTAAAGGCACCCCTTCTTGTATTTGAAGGGATTTGTGCCAAAGTTGATAATTAGATATTAATTTTTTGGTTGACTGGGATACTTCAGACATTATTGTATTTTAACCTTTTTCAGGAATTCGCTCAATTCCATACTGCCCAGGTCCCCTTTGCTTCTTTCTCTGACGCTGATTTGTCCCGCAGTCATTTCCCTGTCTCCGAGTATGACGAGATAGGGGATTTTTTGCAATTCGCCGTTCCTGATTTTTTTACCCAGCGTTTCGTTTTGGCCGTCCAATTCAACCCTGAATTCAGAAAGTTCATTTTTGATTTTTTCGGCATATTCCAAATGCTTATCGGAAACGGGAATTAGGCGCATTTGAACCGGCGCCAGCCAAAACGGAAAAGCTCCGGCGTAGTGCTCTATCAAGATGCCGAAAAATCTTTCGGGCGACCCGACGATTGCTCTATGTATCATGGCGGGAGTTTTTTCTTTGCCGTCAGAGTCGGTATATTTCAAGCCGAACCTTTCGGGCATGATAAAGTCCAATTGTATGGTTGAAAGTTGCCATTCTCTGCCCAGCGAATCTTTTGATATCAAATCCATCTTCGGCCCGTATATGGCGGCTTCGCCTACGGCCGTAAAGTATTCTATTTTATTTTCTATCAAAATATCCTCCAATGTCTTTTGAGATTTTGCCCAAACTTCCGCATCCCCCAAGTATTTTTCGGGTTTTTGCGGATCCCACAAAGAAAGCCTTATTTTGTAATCCATGCCGTATGTTTTCATGGCTTTTTCTATGGCCGAAAGCACCGACTTGAATTCATCTTTAATCTGCGATTCCATGCAAAAACAATGTCCGTCATCTTGGGTAAAGCCTCTCAATCTGGTCAGCCCGGCAAGTTCGCCGGTTTTTTCGTCTCGGTATAAATTAGCGAAATCGGCTATCCTGATGGGCAGGTCTTTATATGACCTGGGCCTTGAGGCGTAAATTTGCGTGTGCTGGGGGCAATTCATCGGTTTTAAGTAGTAGTCCTCCTCGCTATAATGCGAAATAACCCTGAACATATCATCTTTGTATTTGTCATAATGCCCTGAAACTTTAAATAATTCAGCCCTATTCATATTCGGGGTCTGCACTTCCTGATAACCGATCTCTTTTTGCAATTTATTGGAATAATCCTTGATTTCTTTTAAAACAGCCGTACCCTTAAAAGTATAGAGGGGGAGCCCGGGACCGACTAATTCTGAAAAAATAAATAGGTCTAGTTTTTCGCCCAAAATACGGTGGTCTCTTTTTTCAGCTTCTTCCCGCATTTTAAGAAAATTTTCCAATTCGTTTTTTGTGGCAAAAGCCACGCCGTAAATTCTGGTGAGCATTTTGTTTTTTTCCGAACCCTTCCAGTAGGCGCCGGCAATTTTGGTCAGTTTGAAAGCGTCGGCCGGAATTTCTTCGGTTGATTTGACATGGGGGCCGGCGCATAAATCAATAAATTCTC
>JAUSHA010000061.1 GCA_030648815.1 bacterium
CTCCGGGCAATGACGGTATTTTCAATTCCATCTTTTTCGCATTCTCCAATGCTTTTTCAATTCCTTTTTTAGCAGACTCAGGGACTTTTTGGAGATTTTCCTCTAAAACCGCGATGTGTTTTGCGATAACAACGGACGCTTCTTCTATAATGTCGTTTTTGCCCTTATTTTTTGACTCCTCCGCTTTTTTAATAGCAACATTCAGCTGTCTTTCGTATTTATCAAGGGTTTTCTGAGCAAGTTCGGTTTTGCCTTTTTCCAACATTTTTTGGTATTCGCCAATCCTGACATCAGCCAAATGCAGGTACTGCTTAGCTTTATTCTCGGTATTAAAAATAAAAAAAGTCTGGATATTTTCTTTCCATGATTTTAGAAAATAAAATGGGTTATCTGGGGTTATCCCGGAAGAAGACAGATTATCGTCCTGAGCCTGAATACTCAATCCTCCAGCTAAAAAAGATATCGCGACAATAAAAAAAAGTATTTTTTCCATGTAGTTTTATTTTTAAAACTGACGGATTTATATATCCAGGTTCTTAACCGACTTGGCGTGAGCCTGGATAAATTTCTTTCTGGGCAATACCTCGTCGCCCATCAAAATGTCAAAAATCCTGTCAGCCTCTTTGGCGTCTTCAACTTTAACCTGCAATAACACCCTATTTGCCGGGTTCATGGTCGTATCCCATAACTGGTCGGGATTCATTTCTCCCAGACCCTTATAGCGCTGAATTGACGGAGCTATTTTTAATTCCTTTTTTATGCTGTCTAAGATTCCCATTTTTTCATTTTCATTATAGGCGTATTCCAGTCTTTTTCCCGCCTGAATTCTGTAAAGCGGCGGCTGGGCGATATAAATATGGCCCTGCTCAACCATCAACTTAAAATGCCTGTAAAAAAGAGTCAGAAGCAAAGTTCGGATATGCGAGCCGTCAACATCGGCATCGGTCATAATAATAATTCTGTGGTACCTCAATTTAGTTATATCAAAATCGGCGGCAATAGCCGTGCCCATGGCAATAATCAAAGCTTTGATTTCTTTGGATTCCAGCATCTTATCCAATCTGGCTTTCTCAACATTCAAAATCTTGCCCCTAAGAGGCAATATCGCTTGAAAATGCCGATCGCGCGCCTGGCGGCTGGAGCCGCCGGCCGATTCTCCCTCCACGATATATAGTTCCGATTCTTCGGGTTTTCTTGAAGAGCAGTCTGCCAGTTTTCCCGGCAAAGCCAAGCCGTCTAGAAGTCCTTTTCTTAAAACGGTTTGACGGGCGGCCTTAGCGGCTTTTCTGGCCTTAACCGCCAAAAGACACTTTTCAATTATGGCCCTGGCATCTTGAGGATTTCTTTCTAAGAAATCAGCTAAACCGTCCAAGATCACCGCCTCTACGGCTACCTTGGCTTCGGGATTTCCCAGTTTTGCTTTTGTCTGCCCTTCAAATTGAGGCTCCCTTATTTTTATAGATACGACATTTGTCAGGCCGTCTCTTACATCTTCGCCGGTTAAACTGTCCTCCTCTCCGCCCTTGATATAATTATTTTTCTTGGCATAGTCGTTAAACGATCTTGTTAAAGCGGCTCTGAAGCCGGTTAAGTGCGTCCCTCCTTCGCCGGTATAAATATTATTGGCAAAACTTTCTTCGTAAGCTTCTCTCTCTTGAGTGTACTGAAAAGCCGATTCCACAAGAATGCCGTCTTTTTCGGAACTTACGTAAAAAATTGCCGGATGTGTAACCGCTTGTCCCCTGACTAAATGCTTAACGTAAGATTTAACTCCTCCTTCAAAATAAAAAGTGTAGTCGGAGGCCCGGGCTTGAGATTTATCAATAACGGCAATCCTCACTCCTCTGGTCAAATAGGCCTGCTGGCGAAGATGATTTAATATTTTTTTGATATCAAATTTAATCTCTTTAAAAATTTCGATATCGGGCTCAAAAGTGACCGTAGTCCCCGTCTTGCCGCAGTTGCCTATTTTTTTAACCGCCTCTTTGGGCTTTCCCTGAACATATTCCTGGGCATACTTAAAACCGTCGCGGCAAACTTCGGCCTTCATCCACTTTGAAAGAGCGCAAACAACCGAAACTCCGACTCCGTGAAGGCCTCCGGAAACTTTATACGCCTCTCCGCCGAACTTGCCGCCGGCATGCAGAGTGGTCATGACCGTTTCTAAAGCAGATTTTTTTGTTTGGGCATGCTTTTCTACGGGAATTCCCCTGCCATCATCAGCTACCTCTATTCTGTCGCCGGGCAAAAGGGAAACCGTAACATTTTTAGCATAACCGGCCATGGCTTCATCAATACTATTGTCTACGCACTCCCAAATTAAATGATGAAGACCTTCGGGCCCTGTACTGCCGATATACATTCCCGGCCTTTTCCTTACCGGGTCCAAGCCCTCCAAGACATAAATATCTTTAGCGGTATAACTTGGCTCCTTGCCTGTTGCCGATGGTTTTACTATTTTCTTACTTGCCATGTTGGATTTTCCTCTAATGCTTTAATAATATTCTGATGAATTTTATATACCTCTATGGAAGTAAGGGTGCGATCCTGCGCCTGATAAATAATATGAAAAGCCAGATTCTTTTGGCCGTCGGGAATCCCCTCTCCTTCGTATATGTCAAACAAATCAACATCAATCACTAATAGGCCGCCGGCAACTTCTATAACATTCAGGACTTCCTCCACTTTAACGGTAGGGGGAACTAAAACCGCTAAATCTCTGACAGTTGCCGGATACTTAGAAATCGGCCTATATTCCTGATCCTCAACGGCTAGGGTTTTTAATTTTTCAAAATCCAAATCAAAGGCCACTAATTTTGGCTCGTTCTTTAACTCGCCTAAAAAACCGACCTCAACATTCCCCACTTTAATTTCGGCGGATTTTTTTTCGTTCCATAAAGATTGGGGGCTGTCTTCCGGCGTGGCCTGATAATCATCATACCAAACCTTGGCTATTCCCAATTTATTAAAAAGCAGATCAACCACTCCTTTTAATTGATAAAAATCGTATCCGGCGGCTACGCCGGTGAGCATTATTTTTTCCGTCTTATCGGTGAATATTTTGCCTATTTCAAAAATTTTAATCTGATCGAAAGCCTTGATATTTTTTTCAATATTTTTTAATAAATTAGGTACCAAGCTTGGCCTTAGATATTTGAATTCCTGGCTGGTGGGATTTTCCACCTCAACAGAGCCATGCTCTTTTTGGAAAGAATAGTTATAAGTTTCGGTAAAACCGGCTTCTTTTAAAATATCCTTGAGCTGATTTTCCCAAAGTGTGTCATCGTTCCTTTTGGGCGGAATTAAAGAGGCTGTCGGGAAAACGGAGAAAATTTTATCGTAGCCATAGATTCTGCCTATTTCTTCAATCAAATCCTCGGGTATTGCGATATCAAGTCTAAATGTAGGAATTTCCACCATTAAAATCTTTGAACTTAAATCTTTAA
>JAUSHA010000010.1 GCA_030648815.1 bacterium
TCTAACTCCTTGGCAATATCTCTGATGGATTTCCTTTCCCAGAGGCAGCGCTGTATCCTTTCCCGCTCTTCTATAGATAGATGTTGGTATGGCATACACTCATCTTACCAGAGTGTTGCGCTTACTTATTGAACTAACTGATTTTTTAAGTAATAAAAAATATGCCCCGTTTGAGCGGGGCATATTTTTAAGAAAGTAATCCTACCTTTTGGCGGACTTCCGCCATGGTGGATTGGGCGATGATTTCGGCTCTTTTGCGGCCCCGTTCCAGGATTTCTTTGACATAAACCTCTCTTTGCATAAGCTCTTTTTTCTTTCTGCGAAATGGCTCGAGCTTTTCTGTGAGCATTGCCGCGAGCCGTCTTTTAAATTTAGAGTAGCCCACCCCTTTAAATTCTTTCTCCAGCTCTTTCATTGTTTTTCCGCTGAAAAGAGAATAGATCGTCAGAAGATTTGAAATGCCGGGTTTTTTCGCTGTGTCGTATTCAATAGTTTTTCCGGTATCGGTAACAGCCGTCATAACTTTCTTTTCTATAACTTCCGGCTCGTCAAAAAGGAAAAGGCAGGTTTCCGGGAAGGATTTTGACATTTTCTTTTTGGGATCGTTGAGCGCCATTATTTTCCCTCCCATATCCAAGACAAGGGCTTCGGGAACCTTAAGAGTTTCCCCGTATTTTTGATTGAATTTTTTAGCAATTGTTTTGGTGAGCTCTAAGTGCTGGGACTGGTCTTTGCCTACCGGCACCGAGTCTACTTGGTATAATAAAATGTCGGCCGCCTGCAGAACCGGATAATCCAAAAGGCCGACATTAACGGAGTCCTTGAACTGTTTTGATTTTTCTTTGTACTGGATCATTCTCTCAAGTTCGCCTATCGGAGTGATGGTGTTTAAGATCCAAGCGAGTTCGGTGTGTTCTTTGACTTGCGATTGCACGAAAATAATGCATTTTTCAGGATCAATGCCCGATGACAGCAGCTCTACCGCTGTTTCCAGCGTCTTTTGAGAAAAAGTCTTAGGGTCTTGAGGCGTGGTTAGGGCATGTAGATCGGCAATAAAAACAATGCACTCTCCTTTGTTTTGGAGTTCTACCCATTGCTTGATGGCTCCCAAATAACCCCCTATATGAATTGAGCCCGTAGGCTGGATACCGCTTAAAGTTCTCATAAAATTAAACTTCAATTACAACCGGTAAGATCATCGGCCTTCTTTGCGTCTTCATGTACAAAAAGTCGCCGACTTTGTTGCGGATACCGTCTTTAACATAGACCCAATTGACAGCCCCTCCCACTCCGGTTGATCTTTCCACGATTTCAATAACTTTTCTTCTGGTGTCTCTCAATAATTCCTTGGATTCCCTTAAATATACGAACCCCCTAGATATTATATCAGGAGAACCCTTTACTTTTCCAGTTTGCCTGTCAATAACGACAATGATGACAAACATGCCGTCTTTAGACAATGTTTGCCGATCCCGCAGGACAACTTCGCCCACGTCGCCGACTCCCAGGCCGTCCACCATAACATAACTTGATTCTATTATTTTTCTGTCCAGTAAAATTTTATCCTCGCTCAAGTTAATAATCTGGCCGTTTTCGGCAACGACGATATTTTTCCCGGGGATGCCCGCTTCTATAGCCAATTCTGCGTGATTAACAAGCATTGAATATTGGCCGTGGATTGGCATGAAAAATTTCGGCTTAATCATTTCCATTAAACTTTTTAATTCTTCTCTTTGAGCATGGCCGCCGGCGTGTATGTCCATCATTTTGTAATGGAAAACCTTAACTTCGTTGCGGTAAAGCTGGTCTTTCATAAATTGGACGGTTCTTTCATTGCCCGGCACCACCGAAGAAGAGAAAATAACGGTATCGTCTTTTTTCAATCTGACAAACCGGTGTTCTCTATTGGCGATTCTCATTAAAACCGCTTGGCCTTCGCCTTGAGCGCCGGTGCAAATTAGAGTAACTTTTGAATCAGGATAATCCTGAATTTTATCCACGGTTATCAATGTCCCTTTTTCCGATTTAATGTAGCCGAGTTTTTTGCAGATTTCCACATTGGTTTTCATGGAATAGCCGTCCACCGCCACTTTTCTGCCGTATTTTTCAGATAAAGCAACCAATTCCTGGATTCTGCCGATCAGAGAGCTGAAAGTGGCGGCGATAATTCTGCCTTTGGATATCTTGAATATTTCCTCCAAGTTTTCCATGATTACTTTTTCCGATAAGGAATGACTTTGTTGTTCGGCCCCGGTGGAATCAGACATCAAAAGTAAAACCTCTCTCTTACCAAGCGCTTTCAGTTTTTCGAAATTGGTCGGCAAATCAAAAATAGGAGTTTCGTCAAATTTGAAATCAGAAGTGTGTATGATGTTGCCCACCGGCGTACTGATGAAAAGTCCCAAGCTATCAAAAATATTGTGGTTTTGCCTGAAAAATTCAATCGTAAACGGTTCAAGCTTGATTACGTCGCCATCTTCAACCTGGGTTATATTCAGTTTGGGCAGATGGGGAGAATCTTCTTGTCTTCTCAAAATGATAGCCATGGTGAGGCCGCCGGCAAAAAGAGGCAATTTTGCTCCCAGCCTGTCAATCAGATAGGGGAGGGCTGCGATATGGTCGTAATGTCCGTGGGTGAAAACCGCTCCCACGATGCTTTTTTCCTTGCCTTTCAAATAAGCGATGTTCGGGATGATAAAATCAATTCCCGGCATGTCTTCTTCGGGCATGCGAAAACCCATGTCAATAATTAAAATCTTGCCTTGCGTTTCAAGGCACATCATATTGCGGCCGACTTCTCCCAGACCGCCGAGGGGAACTATTTTCAGAGTATTTTGTTTTGTTATCACTGGAGTCTAATTGTTATTTTATTATATTAACACCTATTTATAAAAAAAGCAATAATTTCAAATTTTTCTTTGGCGGCAAATTCTTTGAAGAATCAAAAATGAATTCAGAAACTTTCAAAATAAATTATTGCGGCACAATACATTCTCTGCTATTGGGAATTTTGCCGTACGGGCATTCGAGCCGCGATAAACAAAGTTTGATATTTATATTCGGTCCCGGCGTTGGTGGCAATTTTTGTTCTGTTATCCACCAATATCCGCTAGGCTGTCCCAAAAGTTTGATCTTTTGGTACACGGCATCATCAATAGAGCCGTCCTTTTCTTTTGCGTTTACCAAGCATTTATTGATAATGGTTTTGTCCCAGTCTAAACTGTATTCCCATTTATACCCGGTCGGTGCCGGCTCTAAAAAACTTTTAACGAATGTTGTTATATCACCACTCACTTTGATTTCTGGCGATTCTGGATCATTTTCGAGGTGATTAAGAATATTAAGAATGTCGGTTTTGCCTTTCGATTCGTCAAAAAATCGCTGTCCTCGGAATTCACATTGCACGGGAAGGGTTTTGATGATAAATCCACGGCTTGCCTCTGCGCATTCTGTAAAGTTTTGGGGTTGTCTATCCCAGTATTTTACTGGGGGCAACTTAAAATACAGAAAAGATGCTAATGCGATTAACGCCAAATTTAATATGGTTGAGCCTATCAGAAAAGTTTTAATATTTTGCATAAATTTGATTAAAATTTTTTCCCCTCCCCATTAGTCGCCGAGTCCCTCTGGTGTCGGGATAAACTGCGCGAGGCGAACCAAAACTCTTTGACTTTTCCTATACGTGGTGCGGATGGTGGGACTCGAACCCACAAGCCTTGCGGCATAGCGTTCTGAACGCTACGCGTATTCCAGTTCCGCCACATCCGCGCAAATTAGCTTAGTAATCAACATTTATGCCAACCTTCTCTTAAACTCGTCATTTAATTTTACCGGGGTAGGATCAATTTTATATTCTAAGGCAAGATAGTAAGAGGTCCAATCTGACAGTAAGATGTTGTCGAATATTTTGCATAAGATGTCTTCGCCTTTAATATCAACGAATTGCGTCTGAACGCCGGTCGGTTTTAAGATTTCAGCGGTTAATTCCATTCTTTCCTTAATTCTTGGCAAATCAAGATTATCCCTGAGGATAATAATGGACGTGGCAATTGATGCCGGATATCCATTATTTTCGAAGCCGACTAGTTCGTTATGGTTTAGTTCGGGAAAATAGTTGCAGAAAGCGGGAATTTTTGAATTTTCATTGAATTTGATTTTCCAGATCCGGGCTAAATCCAGATACTTTAATCTGCTTGAGGCATAGATAATCGGGATTTTGTTTTTTAAATTTTTAGCTAGTTTTTTGCCTTGATCTTCCGAGTCTCCCGGATTTAAAGAGTTTTCCAGATTATGGATATCTTTCAGGTCGGCATTGATTAATCCGCAATTGGCTAAAATTTTCATTAGGGCTGCGAATTGAAATCCCAGCGCCATTCTCGGCTGAAGGCCGGAAGGAATTACGGCTAGGGGTATTTTATGCAATTTGCAAAGCTCGGCTAATTTTCCGCCGGAAGAAATGGCCGTAATTTTTAAATTTCTTCTTCGCGCTTCCTCAAATGCGCTTATCGTTTCTTCGGTATTGCCGGAATAAGAAATACAGATAACCAAATTGGTGTCTTTAATGAAGTGGGGGAGGCCGTAATCGCTGTGAATATTCAAAGATATGCCTGATCTCTTGGCCTCTATCCACATGTTTAAAATACCAGCCGGCAAGGCGCTTCCTCCCATTCCGCAAACTATCACTCCATCAAAATTTCCGATTACTTTAATATTTCCAGCCGCCCTTAAACCGATTCGAAACTGCTTCGGGAAATCCAGGATTGCCTGGCGCATGTTTGATTTATCTATTTTCATAATTTCGCCGCTACCCCTTTAGAAAACTTAAATCTCGGGGCGCTGATTTTAAGGGTTTTTCAAAGCGAAGTTTTGGCACTTTTTTGTAATTTTTATTTTTTATCCAACCCTTAGTCGTGTAATAATAGCAAGCGCCCTGTTTTTTATCAATAACATCATACCTGTGCTGACTTTTTTCGTCCAGCCAATTGGCAACTTTTAATTCTTTATCAAGCGAAGGATTGATGGTGAAGTGGCCGTATTTTGGCGGAATAATCACCGCCTCGCCTTTCCCGGCCTTTACGGCATAAACATCTTCAATTTTATTGTTTTGATGTTTTTGGAGCAAATAGATCGCTTCGCCCTTTAGGGTGATATAAAGTTCGCCGTAGTTGCCCAAGTGTTCATGCCCTTTGGTTTTGGCGAATTCTTTGCTCAGCAGGCACGGGGGAATAATAGTGATGTCGTACCTCAAGCCACTTTTTTTCTTTACTCCGCGGTACATAAAATAAACTTCAAAATTTGGGGCTGTTTTAGCCCATGTCCGGTCGCAGAGAACGTTTTTTATATCATTAAGGCGGCGAGAACTTACTTCCATACCCTTTTAGTCTTTATATACCATTCTTTGATATTGGTAAACCTCTTTGAAGGATCGGCGATTATTTTAGTATCAACCCCTTTTATCTCATCTTTGATGAAATAAACATAATCAGGGCTGTACAGAAATACGGCAGGTGCCGACCCGATCAATATTTCCTGGAATTCCTGGTATTTTTTGGCGCGATCCGCCTGATTTAGGCTGATTCGGGCGGTTTCCAGCAGCTTATCGGTTGATTTATTTTCATATCCGGCCAAATTAAGTCCCGGGTCTTTTATTTGCGAGGAATGCCAGAAAGGATAGGGATCCGGGATCGTTTCCAAAACTTCCCCGAAAAGAAGCATTTCATAATTTCTCGGTTTGATGATTTCCTGCTCTATTTGAGACACGGAATAAAATTGAATTTCCAATTCCACTCCTATTTTCGCCCACTGCTCTTTTAGTTTTTGCGCCACATTCTTTAAAACAGCATCTTCAACGGTCGCCAAGGAAAATTTAAGAAGAGTTTGCTTGGCCGGTTTTGAGCAGATTTCGTTTAATTTTGTCCTGGTGCCCTTGCTCACTAATCCGGTTCCTTCTTTGAAGCCCTGGGGTTCCAAAATATCTTTGGCATATTTTTCTTGGAATTTTATCACCGCCGCTTTAGTTTCCGCGCCAAAGTAGCCGGTTATTTTTCCCGAAGGATAAACTGCGCTATCGCCGGACAGGCAGGCCTGCAGTTTATTGACTTCAGCCCCTTGGCTGCCTTCCTTTAAGTCGCTTTTGAATTCCACCGTGCTGCCTCCTTCCGTTTTTGCCCAAATTCCGTTTTCGTTCTTGGTGAACCCGGCTTCCTTAATAAGTTTTTCCGCTTCAGTTTGGTTGAATTTATAAATCTTGGAAGGTTCATTGAATCCGAAAATTTGAGGAAGAATCGGCGAATCGGCCGCTTGGGCTCTGTTCAGTAGGATATTTTCCACAATTTCTTTTTTGTCAGTCCCAAAATTCAGAGCCTTCCTTATTTTTTCATCGGCTAAAAATCTTGATTTATCGGGGTTTAAGAAAACAGCAAAATATCTGGGCAGGGAAAGAGAATGCTCCGTTAATTTTTCATCGGTAAAAAGGCCGTAATCGCCGGGATTGCTAACAGAAAAGCCGTCTACTTCTCCGCGTTTTGCGGCTCCGATAAGCTCTTCCTCGGTATTAAAGAATTTAAAGCCGATTTGCGAAATATGCGACTCTTTAAACATCGCTAAATTTACGGAAATTATTTTATTGGTATTATCCTGCTTTAAGCCCCTTAATTTATACGGGCCCGATCCCACCGGCCGGAGATTGTAATTCGTCAGAAGGAAATTTTGCGGAGAAATATTTTCCCAAATATGTTTGGGCAGTATTTTAAAGGTTAATCTTTCCGGGAAGCCGGCATAAGGAGATTTCAGTTTGAAGCGGATGCCCAGTTCGTCTATTTTTTCAATTTCCACTCCCAGATAATTTCCTCTCAAGGGGCTTTTGTAATCGGAATTTTGGATGGTTTTTAAAGTAAAGATTACGTCGTCGGCGTTCAATGGCTCGCCGTCGTGCCAGATCAGGTTATCTTTTAAATATAATTCATAAATTTTGCCGTCTTCTTTGGTTTCAATGTTTTTTGCCAAGTCCGGAATTATTTTTCCTTCGCCGTCATATTTCATCAGTCCCGCAAAAATGAGCTCAACTAAACTCCTGTCAACATCCGATCCCTGGGCATATAGGGGATTGATGAATCTGGGGCTGCCCACCATGCCTTCTATATACATGCCGCCCGCGCCCGGCTTGAGGATGGTGTTATTAGCGTAAAAGACCATTATCAGCGACAAGAATGATGCCAAAAATATCCCGGACAAAACAAAAAAAGCCGTTTTTTCTTTTTTAGTTAAAACTTTAAAAATTTGAGCCCACTGTTTTTTAGAGGGTAATTTCATTTAGAGGATGAAATTTAACAAGGCAAGCACAATAAATAGAGCACCAAAAATAACGGTTCCGATGAATATCTTTTTTTGCATTCCCCGGCGAGTGGCGTAAAATCCGCCGCCTTCTCCGCCGAAAGCGGAACCCAAAGCCTGGCCTCTCTGCTGAAGGAGGATTAAGACTATAAGAACAGCGGAAACCGCTATTTGAGCTATTGGTAAGAATTTAAGCATTTGTTGTATTGTAGCAGGTATTATTTAAAGAAACAAGAAGCCCCGGGCAATTGTGCTCGGGGCTTTTAGTGAATTTACGTTCGTTGAAGCTTATCAAAAATCTTGGGCGTTATAATATAATCAGCGGCCCCGTATTTTATTGCTTCTTCGGCGGTTAGGACTATTTCTTCTTCCAGAAGAGTGAATATCGCCAGGTCTCTTTCTTCTTGGTTGCTTTCTTTTATAAGGTTATCCGGTAGAAGTTTTAAAATTTTGCCCCCGGTGCATTTATCTGTTAGGCTCACTAATCGCCGGTTATACGAGGCAATCAGTCTATTTTCTTTCCATGTTTTGTCTTTTTGTTTTTTACTTTCTTCACAGTCGGGACAGGAGGCCGTTATTTGGCAATCATGAATGAGGAGATGGGCGCTGGGGAACATATAACGATACCCTTTTGTTCCCAGAATAAACATCATAGCTCCGGCGCTTTCCGCATTATTGGTCACAGTATATATCGGCGACTTAAGCATGGTCGTAAAATCATAAAAATATAAAAGAGAATCCATATCGCCTCCGTAGCTGTTTATAAAGAGAGTGATCGGATCGGCGCTTTCTTTATCCAGATTAATCAATGTCCAAAGAAATTTTTCAAATAACCAATATGCCGGAGTATTGCAACCGGGAATTGTCCCAGCTATGGATATGAGCCGTTTATTTTTGGGGACAGGCGCAGATACCGAGAAAGCCTCTTCCGCCATCATTTCTTCCATTTCTTCCGTCTTTTTTTCCGTCATTTTTTCCTCCTTGCGTATTTTTATATTTAATAATAGCAAGGCGATTTAGGGGTGTCAAATTTTTGCGCATTCGCATTTTTTCAAAAACAAGAAGCCCCGGGTCATTGACCAGGGGCTTTTGCTTTTTTTACTGACTATCCGCGAGGGCCGAGGTGAAGTTTTACGCTGGGCGTAATCTTCATCTCGGGAGTGTATCCTGCGGGTAGGGGAAAGGTGACAATAAGATATTGTTTCCCCCCTGCCGCTATGAGGACTTTTTCCCAATGGTATGGTTCGGGTGACTTCGGGCCAAATGATCCGTCGTAATCTATAGTAGCCCTGATGCCACCTAGGCCGACCTCCGTCGTCAAATCGTAAATTATTTCCTTGTCTATATTGGACCTGTTTTCCACCAGATATACGATAACCATTTCTTCTCCTGTGGGCGCAGAAAAGAAAAACTCTGTTTTCGGCGGGCTGGTCTGGATTCCACTCAAATTTGAGAGGATTTCGTAAATCCTCAGCTTGCCAGGCTTTAATATCTGGAGTATAATGACTAACGTTCTATGTCTAATGATTTTATTAAAATTCGCGGGGCGAGGGTCCACAATCTTAAGAATGTTAACGTGGACATACCCAAAAATAAACTGGTGGTCATCACCGGGCTTTCCGGCTCGGGCAAATCCTCTTTGGCTTTTGATACATTATATGCCGAAGGCCAAAGAAGATACGTGGAATCTCTTTCCGCTTACGCCCGGCAATTTTTGGGAGTGATGGACAAGCCCGATGTTGATAAAATTGAGGGCATAAGTCCGGCTATTTCCATTGACCAAAGAAAGGGCAGCCATAATCCTAGGTCAACCGTGGGAACGATTACGGAAATTTATGATTACCTTCGGCTTTTATTCGGCAGAGTCGGCATTCCTCATTGCCCGAAATGCGGCAAAGCGATTTCCCGCCAGACGGTTGATCAGATCGTCGGGCAAGTTCTCGGACTTCCAAGAAATACCGAGATACTTATTTTAGGGCCGGTTATCCGAAACAAGAAAGGGGAGCATCGCGGCATTCTGGAAGAAATCCAAAGGGCCGGATTTGTCAGAGCCAGAATTGACGGTATCGTCCACAGAGTTGATGAAGCCCTATCTATAGATTTGGACAGAAATAAAAAACATAGCATTGAGGTGGTGGTGGACAGATTGGTTCTGGATGAAGAATTAGATAAGACGAGGTTGGTTGATTCTATTAAAACCGCTTTAAAATTAGGGAAGGGGATATTAATAATATGTGCGAGTAAGTTGCTTGACTTAGTCAAGCAACCAGTTGCTCGACTAAGTCAAGCAATACCCAAGGATTTAATTTTCTCGGAGCATTTCGCTTGCGAGGATTGCGGAATTTCCATGCCCGAAGTAGAGCCGGGATTATTTTCTTTTAATTCTCCGCAGGGAGCATGCCCGGCCTGCCACGGCTTGGGCTCAAAGCTTGAAGTTGACCCCAAGCTGGTAATTCCCAATTACAATCTGACTATTTCAGAAGGCGCTATTTTCCCATGGGCTCATGCCTCCCATCCGCCCGCAACGCTTCGCGTAGCGATGCGGGCGGGTAAAATAGGCCGGCAAAGTTATTTTTTTACAGAACTTCAGGATCTGGCTCAAAAACAAAAATTTTCGTTGGACGATCCCGTAAAAGATTTGCCGAAAAAGATTATTGATATGATTTTGCGCGGAGAGGGCGGATTTGAAGGCGTCATTCCTAATCTGGAAAGACGCTATCATGAAACCGACTCCGATTTTACCCGCCAAGAAATTGAACAATATATGATAGAAAAAGAATGCGACGTCTGCCATGGGAAAAGGCTGAAGCCCGAAGTTTTGGCGGTTACTTTTTCCGGAAAATCCATTGATCAAACGGTAGGCCTGCCAATTGCCGATTCCCGGGAGTTTTTTGGAAATCTTAAACTTAAAGATAATGAATTAAAAATATCCCAGCCGATTATTAAAGAGATTTTAAACAGATTGCAATTTTTAATTGATGTTGGTTTGGATTATTTAACTTTAGATAGAAAAGCCGCCACTTTGTCCGGAGGGGAAGAGCAAAGAATCAGGCTGGCTACCCAGATCGGCTCAAAATTGACCGGCGTTCTGTATATTTTGGACGAACCCTCAATCGGCCTGCATGCCAGAGACCAAGAAAAATTGATTGGTACTTTAAGAAAGCTGCGCGATTTAGGAAACAGCGTTATCGTTGTTGAACATGATCCGCAAACCATTATGGCCGCGGAATGGGTCGTGGATGTGGGACCTGGAGCCGGAAAATACGGAGGCAATATAATTTTTGAAGGCACGCCCAAACAATTATTGAAATCTAAAACCTTGACCGGAGAGTATTTGTCCGGGAGGAAATGCGTCGAGGTCGGACCTCCCACAAAATTAAGAGGGAGGTCGGACCTCCCAAAATCATTTCTGACGATTAAGGGCGCCCAAGAACACAATCTCAAGAATATTGATGTAAAAATTCCGCTGGGCAAGCTTGTTTGCATTACCGGAGTTTCCGGTTCGGGAAAATCTTCCTTGATGAATGATATCCTCGCCAAGGCTCTTTTGAAGAAATTTTATCGGGCCAAAGAGGCCCCGGGGAAACATGATTCTATTTCGGGGACGGAAAATATAAATAAAGTTGTTTTGGTTGATCAATCGCCGATCGGCCGAACTCCTAGGTCAAATCCGGCTACTTACACCGGAGCTTTTACATATATCAGGGATCTTTTTACCAAAAACAAAGAAGCCAGAATTAGGGGATACCAGGCAGGACGTTTTTCTTTTAATGTTAAGGGCGGCCGATGCGAGGCCTGCGAAGGGCAGGGAGTAAAAAAGATTGAAATGTATTTTTTGCCGGATATTTATGTGGAATGCGAAGAATGCAAAGGCAAGAGATTTAACAAAGAAACATTGGCAGTGGAGTATCATGGCAAAAACATCGCCGACGTTTTAGATTTTACGGTTGAGGATGCGCTGAATTTTTTTAAGAACATTCCCGGGCTTTATGAAAAATTAAAAACGCTCACCGAGGTTGGGCTGGGCTATGTCCAATTGGGCCAGTCGGCTTCTTCCTTATCGGGAGGAGAAGCTCAAAGAGTAAAATTAGCCACCGAGCTTTCAAGGAAAGCCACCGGCAAGAGCTTGTACATATTAGACGAGCCGACTACAGGGCTTCATTTTGACGACATCAAGCGGCTCGTCCAAGTTTTGCGCGGTTTGGTTGATAAGGGCAATACTGTTTTGGTGATTGAGCACAACTTGGATCTTATTAAAAACTCCGATTGGATTATTGACATGGGCCCCGAAGGCGGCAACCTCGGCGGTCATATCGTCGCCGAAGGCCTCCCCAAACAAATCGCCAAGGCAAAAAAGTCCTACACTGGACGGTTTTTAAGGGATGCGCTACGATAAATTATTCAAATTTGAGGGAGGTAATTTTGAGAAGCGAGAAGGATAGGATTTCCCATGAAGAGATTGTTGGTTTGCGACGTAAAAATCCCTGTTTAACCCTGGGGGCGATAGGAAAAATATGCCACCTGACATAGAAGTCGTGGCAATAATCCAGAAGAACCTTTTAATCCAATCCAAATCTGTTCTCATCTCTTGCATTTCCGTCTTAATCTCGCCATGTTGAGTAGTATTGGAAATCAGAAATTCCCCAAATTCTTTATTCATTATTTCCACATGATTGCTAATTTTCTCTATTCTCTTATCTTGTTCGTTGTTTTGATAGTTCATTGGGGTATTGACACAGTTTAATGATTATGCTATAATGTAAGTATGGGATTCTTTTTTGCGGCATTAATAGGATTTGGAATATTGGCTTTGTTTAATTTATTCCTCAACGACACTACCCCCAGAAACCCCAGAAAATAAGGGAGGAATCGCTTTTAATCCAGTAGCAAGATTGGGTAGATTTGACATTTTATATAATGCTTGTGCTATATTTGTTAAAGAAAATGGTTGTTGAAATAACCTAACAGCAACCCCTGCCCCAATTCCACTAACAATATTTCCCGATGCCATTCCGCCTCCTCCAGCAATTAAATCAAATAAACCAAGAACATTCCTATTCATTCTTTTTGCCGCATCGGCCAAAAAATAAAAAATAAAAAATGCGTACCGATGGCGGTACGCATTTGTTTTTTTATTCTTCTCCAAGAAAGCTACTGATATAATTAACGGGAATAATGAAACTGAAAGAGCTGTTCACCATGCCCATACTCACCATGCCGATCATCTCGCTATTTTTATCTATTGCCGGACTTCCCGAACTTCCAAAATCAATTGAAGAATCGATTTGGATTGTCCTAACCAAGGGCAGGTTTTTTAACTTTCTATCAAAACCGCTCACTATCCCTGCGCTGGCGGTATTATTAAGATTATTGGGGTTGCCAATCAATAGTATACTGTCGCCAATGGCAAGATTTCTGACATCTGACGGCTTCAGCGGTTCGGCATCCAGGGAGACGGCAAGTTCGATGATCGCCAGGTCCCATTCCGGTTTAATTCTTTTAACTCTGCCCGATACGGAGGAATAAACTCCGTCACTTGGAAAAACCTTAACATAGGTACCGGGAGGAGATTTTACGACATGATAAGCGGTCAAAACCTGATTTTTTTTAACAAACAAGAATCCCGTTCCGAAATTTACGCCGATTTCAATTCTGACTACCGCTTTTTTGGATTTTCCATATATTGTGGCGGGATCAAATATCTTGTTTTCCGCCATCGCCAGGTTTTTTTTAAAATTAACCTCCAGATCGTTTATATTTTCCATTAGGCCGAATTCAACCAATCCAAGCTCTCTTCTGTCCGCCTTGCTCCGTTCAAGTTCGGCCGTTTTATTTTGTATAAGAGAGATAAGTTTTTTTTCTGTTTCCCGTAGATCTTTTTGGGATGACTTAAGATCCGCTTCAGCCGTTTTGATTTTTTCCTCAAGAAGTTTATTATCATTAGATGTTTCATTAAGCCTGAACTCAACCGAGTCAAGTTTATTTTTTGCGCCAGCCATCTCTTGATCGAGGTTCTTTAAGGCTAATCCGCCTAAAATTAAAGAAGCAATCAATACTACAGACAGAGTGATAGACAATATCAAAGACAATTTTTTCAAGGTGCGCCTCCTTCAGCTTTCGATGGTTGATTATTCACCTTAACAATGAGGCCTGATTCTGGCAAGCGGGTTGACAGTTTTTTTCAGCCGAGTAAGATGAATATATGAAAATAAAACCATTGTCCGATCATATCCTCATTGAGCCGATTAAGGGAGAAGAAAAAACCAAGTCGGGTATTTTGCTTCCCGAAACATCGGAAAAAGAAAAGCCCGAGCAGGGAAAGGTCATTTCCGTGGGGCCGGGCAAGAAAGATGAAGCCGGCAAATTAATTCCTCTTGAAGTAAAAGAGGGGGATAAGGTTCTATTTACCAAATACGGTCCAAGCGAAATTAAGGTCGAAGATAAAGAATATTTAATCGCTAAAGAAGAAGATATCCTCGCGATTTTAGAATAAAATCGCGAAATTTCTAATTTCTAAATACTAATTTCTAAATTTATGGCAAAACAAATTTTATTCAGCGAAGCCGCCAGAAATAAATTGCTGGCCGGCATTAACAAACTTACCGATACAATAAAAGTTACCTTGGGGCCCAAAGCCAGACTGGTGGTTTTAGATAAGGGATTCGGGGCTCCGGAGATTTCCGATGATGGCGTGAGCATAGCCAAAGAAGTTGAGCTGGAAGACAAGGTTGAGCAGATGGGCGTGGAAATCGTCAAAGAGGTAGCCGAAAAAACAAGCGGTGTGGCAGGAGATGGCACCACCACCTCCATGGTTTTAACTAGGGCGATTATTTCGGAGGGTCTTAAAAATGTTACGGCCGGAGCTGATCCTTTGGCCTTAAGGCGGGGAATTCAAAAAGGGGTGAAAGCCATTGTTGAATATCTTAAAACTAAATCAAAAACGATTTCTCAAAAAGAAGAAATCGCTCAAGTGGCGACTATCGCTTCTCTTGATCAGGAAGTCGGCAATCTAATCGGCGAGATTTTTTCTGAAGTGGGCAAAGACGGGGTTGTCACCGTTGAAGAGTCCAAAAAATTCGGCTTGGAAAAAGAAATAGTTAAAGGCCTGCAATTTGATAAGGGGTATATCTCTCCCTACATGATTACCGATTCGGAAAGAATGGAATCAATCTTGGACGATCCGTACATATTAATAACCGATAAAAAGATTTCATCTTTGCAGGAGATTTTGCCGATTTTGGAGAAAGTCGCTCAAACCGGCAAAAAAGAATTGGTCATTATCGCCGACGAAGTTGAGGGAGATGCTTTGGCAACCTTGGTGGTTAATAAGCTTCGGGGCATATTTAACGCCTTAGCCATCAAAGCCCCCGGTTTTGGCGACAGAAAAAAAGAAATGCTGGAAGACATAGCTATAGTTACCGGCGCTAAAGTTATTTCCGAGGAAGTCGGCTTGAAACTTGATAAGGTTGAGCTGGAAATGCTGGGACATGCCAGAAGAGTTGTCGCCAAGAAAGAAAATACCACAATTGTTGAGGGCAAAGGAGAAAAAGAGGCGATTGAGGCCAGGGTCAAACAAATTAAAAATGAAATTAAAATTACCACCTCTGATTTTGATAAGGAAAAATTACAGGAAAGATTGGCCAAGCTGGCTGGCGGAGTCGCCGTGATTAAGGTGGGAGCCGCTACGGAATTGGAACAAAAAGCCAAACAAAAGAAAATTGAAAACG
>JAUSHA010000023.1 GCA_030648815.1 bacterium
TTCAATGAATTTTCAATTTTCAATGCGATTGCGTTTACTGTAAAATCCCTGCGAGCCAAATCCTCCTCCAGTGTTTTAGCAAACATCACCTCGTCAGGGTGCCTTTTGTCTGTATATCCACCCTCGGAACGATAGGTAGTAACCTCAACCTCTTTTAATTTCTGGTCGGCGCTTTCGGTCTGAACGGTGACGGTCAAAAACTTGTTTTCATAGAAACTTTTAGGGAAAATCTTGCGGATTTCTTCCGGCTTGGCGTTGGTGGTGGCGTCCCAATCTTTTGGTTCTGTTTCCCGCAGGAAATCCCTAACACAACCGCCGACAATATATGCCTCGTAGCCGGCTTTTTTAAGCTTACTTATAACAGATTTTACTTCTTTCGGTATCTCCATGATTATAAATTTATTGTATCAGAAAATTTGATTTTTTTCAAATTCTTGATAAAATAAAAACATACAGAGAACGGGTCTCTGTATGTTTTGAGTAAGCCCTCGTAGTGAAATGGATATCATACCTGCCTTCGGAGCAGGGGGTCCGGGTTCGAATCCTGGCGAGGGCACATTCAGTAAAAGTCGACGATTTAGATAATAATAATTAATAATTTATTTTTATGACAGAAGAATATTTAACAGAGCAAAATATCCAACAATCAGGACCATCATCTAATGGCCACTCCAAACGCACGGTTGGCGGGTGGTTAATTTGGTTAACCTTATTTTTAATTTATCCTCTAGGATTAATATTATTGTGGAGGTTTAGTGGATGGTCAACGAAAAGGAAGCTTATATTAGCCTTTATTGCACCCGTAATTATCGCAATAATATCTTTATTATTTTATTTCACTTTAATTCATACTACCTCTACGTCTTGGGAGAAAAATTATCAGAAAAAAGTGCAGGAAACTAAGGATACATTGAGTGATGGCGAACAAACAACCACTTCTAACGCCGACGCAGAAACATTAACAAATTCCCAATATAATTATTCATTCAGTTATCCTAAAGAAATTTATATATTGCCGGGAAACGATCCCCAGATGATGCAATTTTCTATCCGCAACGGTAGCTATGACATAGATGTTCAATCTTATGAAATTACATCTGGAACAAAGGTAGAGGTAGAAGATATTGTTTCTCATCCAGAAGATGATTTGCGCGAAAATTATCATAAAATTTCTCAAGAAGAAATATCGGTAGGGGGCGTAAAAGCGCTGAGGATTGCATGGATAAACGTTATGGGCAATAAAGCAATTTGGCGGGTATCTACTTATTTCATAAATAATACTATTGGATATTATCTTAATTATTACGAAAGGCCTTATCTCCAGAAACCCACTACCCTAGAAGAGAAAGTCGGTAATCCGCCCAATCTCTCTAGTTACAACATGGTACTTTCTAGTTTTATGTTTTTGAAATAAACTTGCCACCAAAGAAAAATTAGAATCCTCACTCCGGCAGGGCGAAATGCGTTCGGACTAATCCAAGAATACTGCACCAGAATCTGACTTTCCGATTTTTGCGGAGTCGGACTCCCTCTCAAATTTGAGTGGGAGTCCGACTCCGCTCAATTTATTTTTCGGCACATTACCCGTATCTATTGACATTTGATGATTTCTGTTATAAAATGATGCCGGTACAAAATTTTTCAAGAGGAGAAAAAATTAATGTTAGGGAAAAAAGCAAAAACCTTAGAACAGATATTGTTAGAGCAAGAGTTTCTAACCCATAAACAACTTAGGGACTCCGAGAAAACGGCCCGGCGGACAAGAAAGAAACTAACCGAGGTGCTCGTGGAGCAGAAACTGCTGACATCCGAGACCCTATCCACGATTCTAAGCTTCTTGCATGGAGTCCCTTTGGTAAATCTAAAAATGCACGAAGTTCAGTCCGAGGCCCTAGCCCTTATCCCTAAAGAGATGGCCCGAAAAAATAACATCCTGCCATTGGCTATAGAGGATGGGGATATACTCATTATAGCCATGGATGACCCGAGCGACATTCCGTTGATAGACGCCTTATCTGCCCTGTGTCGCAAACGCATTCGGCCGGTAATTTCTCTTCATAGCAGTATTAATACTGCTATAGATAAATACTACAAATAGAGAGCTGTTAGCTATTAATTGGCACACGACCTACGGGTACGGTGCCTTTATTTTTACTGATAAAAAAATTTGTGATATAATATAAATACACAAATGAAAAAGATATTTTTAATAAGTTTTTTGTTTTTATTCTTAGGCATCGGCCAGGCGCAGGCTAAAGAGGGGATTTTTACAGATGTTTCGCCTAATCCAGCCGTGGTCAACAGCCCTGTTTCAGTTACGGTAACGGTCGAGAATAAGCAAGAGCAGTTCAAGTTCGTTTATTATAATATCGATGGAAAAATCCAGGAAAAATATGACTGTAATAATACGACCAGTAAATATTCGTCAGTTAACTCCTGCACAAAAACTTTTATAAAAATATTTGATAAGCCGGGGCAATACGCTATCGGTGGCGGAATACAAGATTGGTCATCTACGCCGATTCGCGGTTCAACGCCACTAATTGTAACATTAATAATTGTTAGCGCCTCGGGAGAATTACCTGCATCCGGACAGGGACTACAACCAACCATAACGACTCTCAGGCCTTCCTCCGGCCCCTTGGGAACAACTATAGCAATTTCGGGAACTAATCTTGATTGTCTTCTTAGGCAGGGACCAACAGTATTATTTTCTCAAGGGATAAATATTATTTCTTCGGTAAGTAAAACCATCAGCAGCGGTCTTCGGGATTGCACAGACATAGAAACCACCCTCCCTTCTTCTAGTTTATTACAACCGGATCAAAATGTAGATGTTTCGATTTTAACATCAGGAGGGAAAAAAAGTAATTCTCTGCCATTTCAGATCACACGGCCGGGCGCCACTCCTCCAGCCGTTATAGCGCCGCCCGCGAGCGGAAGAGCTCAAAAAACTGGCTTGGTTCCCTGCGGACCGGGGACGGCAAAAGCGGACTGCGAGTTCTGCGATATTTTTGTGATGAGCAGCGGCATTCTCGGATGGATATTCAAATTCATCGTTCCGACCGTGGCGACTTTAATGTTTATCATCGGCGGAGTGCTCTTTATTTTTGCCGGGGCCAAGGCGGAGATGTTCAATAAAGCCAAGAGCATAATTACGGCGGCCGTTATCGGCCTCTTGATTATTTTTGGTGCTTGGATTATTGTTAATACCGTGTTTGATAAAATCGGGGTTGTTGAATTAGGGTCGGGTTGGAAGTGGTACGATATCCAGTGCAAAACTCCGTAATCAAGCCCCCATAGCTCATTTGGCCCGCCCGCAACGCCTGAGCAAGCTCATGCTTGCGATGGCGGGCGGGTAGAGCAGATTCCTAATAGATTACATGTTTTTCTATACATATGTTTTAAAAAGCTTGAAAGACAGCAAATTATACATTGGGTGGACAAACGATTTACAGAAAAGAATAAAATCGCATAACGATGGAAACGTTGATTCAACTAAAAATAGGCGCCCCTTGGAATTAATCTATGTTGAGGCGGGGAGGGTGAAAGAAAAAGCAATCAAACGCGAAAAATATTTCAAAACCGGTTTCGGAAGAAAATTTTTAAAAGATCGCTTATGACTTAAATCGGGCCCCCATAGCTCATTTGGTAGAGCAGATCCCTCTTAAGGATAAGGTGGCAGGTTCGAGCCCTGCTGGGGGCACAACATAATAAATTTGCGAAATAAATTTAAACGTGGTAGAATAAAATCATGTTAACAACGAAAGAAAAAATAAAAGTTATAGAGGATTTCAAGAGGCACGAAAAAGATACCGGATCCGAAGAGGTGCAAGTCGCTTTATTGACCGAAGAAATCAAAAAGTTGCTTTCGCATTTAAAAAAGCACAAAAAAGATGTCCACTCCAGGCGCGGACTCTTAAAAATGGTGTCTAAAAGAAAAAAATTACTGAACTATCTGAAGGAGACGGATACCAGAAAATACAACAGCACCATTAAAAAAATTGGGGTCAAAAAATAAATTCCGATTGTCTAACGTTTAAGGTTAAACGGTGCAACCTTAAACGTTAAACAATATCACTAATACACGTATACCTATGTTAAAACCTAAAGAACAGAGAGTGGTGGTCTTGATTGATGTGCAAAACATGTATCATTCCGCCAAAAACCTTTATCGGGCGAAGGCCAACTTCGCTGAAATCTTAAAATCAGCTGTTTCGGACAGGCGGTTAATCAGGGCCTTTGCTTACGTGGTTAGAACCAAAACCGGCGAAGAAAAGCCGTTTTTTGACGCCCTAATTAAGCTGGGCATGGAAACCCGAGTCAGAGATTTGCAGGAATTTTACGGCGGCATGAAGAAAGCCGATTGGGATGTGGGAATCTCCGTTGATGCCATCAAATGCGCCAACAAGGCTGATGTTATTGTCTTGGTTTCCGGAGACGGCGACTTTATCCAGCTGGTTGAATATTTAAAAAACCAGGGGATCAGAGTTGAAGTGATGGCTTTTGGAAAATCGGCTTCCGGTAAATTAAGAGAGGTGGCTGACGAATTTATTGATCTGGGGGAAGCGCCCATAACTTATTTATTAAAAAAATAGATGACCGGCAAAGAAACTTTTAAACTGGAACTTGGCGGCAGGGACCTGATTGTTGATGTAAATAACTTGGCTGAAAAAGCCAATGGTTCAGTTTTTGTCAGATATGGCGATACGGTAGTTTTAGCCACGGCCGTAATGGCTGACAAGAAAGGCGAACAGGACTTTTTCCCCTTAACGGTGGAATACGAAGAAAGGTATTATGCCGCCGGAAAAATCCTCGGCTCCCGTTTTATGAGAAGAGAAAGCCGTCCTTCGGACGAGGCCATACTCACTGCCAGAGCTATTGATAGGGCCATCAGGCCGAGATTTCCCAAAAATTTGCGTAAGGAAATACAAGTGGTTGTCACCTGTCTTTCATGGGATGGGCAAAACGATCCCGACTTCATAGGCTTGTTCGCTACATCAGTCGCTCTTTCTATTTCCGACATTCCCTGGCAGGGACCCCTGACCGTTTCAAGGATCGGCCAGGTTGATGATAAGTTTATTTTAAATCCGACCTACGAAGAAAGAGGCAAGGCCCAGCTTGATTTTCTTTTTGCCGGCACCGACCCCGACATCATCAACATGATTGAAATGGAAGGAACAGAAAAAGGCGAAGAAACCATCCTTGAGGCCTGGCAATTTGCCAAGCAATATTCTAAAGAACTTCTTGATTTCCAGAAGGAAATCATTAAAAAAACAGGCAAGGAAAAAATTACCATGGAAGAGGTGAAAAAAGACGCTGAACTGGAAAATGATGCTAGGGAATTTCTCGGAGATAAGATGGAAAAAACTCTTTTTCGGGAAAATGGCCAAGCGAAAAGCTTAGATTCTCTTAAAAACGACCTTCTCTCCCATATTGAAGCAAAGTATCCCGGCATGAATAAGTCCGGCTACGTCAAAAAATTCTTTGACGAAGAAATAGATAAATTGCTTCATGAAAATATTCTCAAGAAAGAAAGAAGGCCGGACGGCAGAAAGCTTGATGAAATAAGGCCGATAGAAGTTGAGGTCGGCCTTTTGCCGCGAACGCACGGCTCCGGCCTTTTTATGAGAGGACAGACCAAGGCTCTTTCTATTTTAACTTTGGGAGCCCCTTCTGATGTCCGGCTAATGGACGGCATGGAAATAAGAGGCAAGAAAAGATTCATGCATCACTATAATTTTCCTCCTTATTCTTCCGGCGAAGTAAAACCCATGAGGGGGCCGGGACGCCGGGAAATCGGCCACGGCATGCTGGCAGAAAAAGCTCTTTTTTCTCTAGTACCTAATGTTGACGATTTCCCTTATACCATCAGAACGGTAACCGAAATCCTTTCCTCAAACGGTTCTTCGTCTATGGCCTCGGTTTCCGCCGCTTCTTTGGCTTTAATGGATGCCGGCGTGCCGATTAAATCGCCGGCGGCCGGAATCGCTATGGGCTTGATGACTGACGAATCGGGCAAATACAAAGTGCTGGCCGATATCCAGGGCCCGGAAGACCATCACGGAGATATGGACTTCAAGGTAGCCGGTACCAAGAACGGCATCACCGCCATTCAAATGGATGTTAAAATTGAGGGCATAACCGAAGAAATCATGAGAGATGCCCTTGATTTGGCTAAAAAGGTAAGACTGCAAATTTTAGAAAAAATGGAAAAAGTTCTGCCGAAGCCGAGACCGGAATTATCGCCTTGGGCTCCCAGAATATATACCCTACAGATTAATCCCGAAAAAATCAGGGAAGTAATTGGGCCGGGCGGCAAAATTATCAACGAAATCATTGATAAGTGCGAAGTCGCCATTGATATTGAGGACTCCGGTAAAATATTCATCACTGCAGAGAAAGAAGAATCCGCCAAGAAAGCATTGGAATGGATCCAGAATATTACCCGCGAGGTTCAGGTGGGGGAAACATTCCAGGGAAAAGTAAAAAGAATCATGGTTTTCGGAGCTTTTGTGGAAATCTTGCCTGGCCAGGAAGGGCTGGTCCATATTTCTCAATTAGCGCCCTATCGCGTTGAAAAAGTAGAAGATATTGTAAAAATCGGCGATATTGTGCCGGTAAAAGTTATTGAAATTGACGACCAAGGCAGAATAAACTTATCAATGAAAGAAGTTAATGCCAGAGGAACCAACTAATCAAAAATCACAATATCTCAAAAGAGACGATATCAGGACTATGGAAAAAGACATAGCCCATCTTCGGGAGTTGGAATCAGAGGCGGCCAGAGAAAAAATAGCTGAAATCAAAACAGGAGAAGAGGCGGTTAAGGAAGCCGAGAGATTGGAGCAATCAAGGCAAGCGGCGCAAGAAAGAGAAAATCTGGAAGCGGAGACCGAAAAAAAGGACGAGGAATTAATAAGGATGAGGGAGCAAAGGGAAGAGAGAGCTACCTCCGCTGAATCTGAATCCGCCGCGAAAACGGAGGAAGAAAAAGAGTTATTAAGAACGCGATTAAAAGAAGCCCAATTAAAAGAAGAAGAAAGCAGAAGAAAATTTTTAGAAAATGTAGCGGCTAAGGCGGAGGGCAGAGCAGTGGAAGCCGCCACCGAAGGTGGCGAGCCTCGTTCAGAAAAGTCTGAGCGGGAGATGCCCTATATTCCTCCTGTACCGCCGGTATACCCCAGACCGGTACCTTCGCCAATACCGACCCCGATACCAGCCGAGCCAAAAAAATCCTTTAAATTCTCCTTACCGTCCCTTAAAATCCCTAAGCCGAAACTCCCCGCTATCCCGATGCCAAAAGTTACCGGTTATTTCCCGGCCAAATCTCCTCTTTTTGAAAAAATCTGGATCAGAATAATTGTTTCTCTTTTGGTTCTTGCCATCTTGGCCGCAATTGGCACGTTTTGGTATTGGTATCTAGTCATTAAGCCGGGTACTGCGACACAAGAGGCGCCCATTATAACGCCGCCGGTTATCCAAGAAACCGTAAAAAAACAGCCGGAAATTATTCAACGGCTTCTTGGCGCCGGTTATTACCTCCCCGTTACTCCGAAAAGCGCCAGCGCAATTATTCTTCACTCTGGCAGCAGCGAAAATAACGATCCTTATGATACTGAAAACATCATAGGACTATATAAAACGGCTGGGGTCGCTACGCACTACTTAATAGGCCGCGATGGCGCTATCTACCAACTGGCCCCCGATAACGCAATCGCTTACCACGCCGGGGCCGGTAAGATGCCCGATGGCAGAGGTAATGTAAACAACTTTTCTATCGGCATAAGTCTTGTCTATAAAGAAACGGAAAGCCCGAATGACGCCCAGTACGAATCATTGGGCTGGCTTGTTAAAGGACTTAAAGAAAAATACGACGTCACGACAGAAAATATTCTCGGATACAAAGATATTGCTCCAGGCAAAACTACCCCCTGGAACTTTGACTTGGACAAGCTCAAGCTGTTAATCTCTTATGCGCCCCTGCCTGCCAGCCCCAACAACGGGGCTGAATTTATTTTTGAACATCTGGCCTTGGAGAAAAAAATAGGGCAACTGCTTATTGTCGGTATTGACGGCGTAAAATTAACCCCCGAACTTGATAGGTTCATGAAAACCGCCCGTCCCGGAGGCATATTATTATTGAAAAAAAATATTGAAAATGCCGCACAGATTGAAAAACTGATCCAGGATCTGCAAAGAATTTCCTTAGCCGAAACAGGGCTTCCCCTTTTTATAGCCGTTGACCAAGAAGGGGGAGCGATCTCCCGAATTGACTTCGCTAAAGAAAAAACGGGCCAGTCCGAGATAAAAAATGCCGATCAGGCCTATGATGTCGGACTTGAGCGCGGCAAAGAGCTTAGAGAGCTTGGCATCAATCTTAATTTGGCTCCCGTTTTAGATTCAAGCGAATGGTCAACGGACTTTCTTTATGAGAGATCCTTCCAAAAAAATCAGGAAGAGCTGACAAGTTCGGCAAAAGCCCTGATTTTGGGCCAGAAAACAGCCGGTATTTTAACGGCGATAAAGCACTTCCCGGGATACGGCGGAATCTTTCCTGATCCGGAAAAAAATTTAAATATTTTAGCCCATCTGCCTGAAATATCGCAATTCCAGGCGGTCATGGAAGCAAACCCGAGCCTGGTTATGGTCGCCAGTGTTGTTTACCCGATCATAGAAGACAATCTGCCCTTTGCCTTTTCAGGAAATGGCATTGCCTTCTTAAAAAATAAGCTGGGAGACGGCCCCCTTGTCATCACCGACGACTTATCTCAAGATGTTTTCTCAAAAAACTTTTCCTTAAAAGAGAGGGCGACCATGCCGCTGGTTGCCGGCGTTGATATTCTGTTGTTTTCAAGCTGGGAAGCGGGAATCATTGATGCGATCAAAGACCTACCGGAAGAAACAATCAACAAAGCGGCTTTAAAGATTATTAAATTAAAACAAGATTACTTCGAGTGATGTTTAACGTTTAAGGTTAAACGGTGCAACCTTAAACGTTAAACATCACTTTGCAGACCATGGAGCCCTGTGCAAAAACTGTGGAAAAATAAGGCATTTCGCGGTAATCTGCGGTATTGACACTCTTTCTTGTTCTTGGGATAATATAAGTAGTTCATTCCCGGCTGAGTCTTAGGAGCAATTCCGAGACCCGGCATAAGATAAGGTTCCGAGCTAACGCGAGGAATCAAAGAAAGGAGTTCAGTTCCATTATTAAACAGTTGTGGACTTGCGAGCTCCTTTTTTATTTGGTAAAATAGACATATGAACAAAAAACTTATTCAAGAACTTAAAGATAAATTAGAAAAAGAAAAATTCGCCATAGAGGAGCAGTTAAAAACTTTCGCCGACAAGGACCCTAATTTGAAGGGCGACTGGGATTCTAAGTTCCCTCAATTTAACGGCGAATTCGGCGGAGCTGCTTTGGAGTCAGCTGCCGGCGAGGTGGAAGAATACGGTTCGCGCTTATCTGTAGAGCACAGTATGGAGTTGAAGCTTAGGGACATTAACACGGCCTTGGAGAATATCAAGAATGAAAAGTATGGCAAGTGCGGAGATTGCGGCAAAGACATTGACGAAAAACGCCTTGAAGTCAACCCCTCGGCCCGCTTCTGCATGAAGTGCCAGAAATAAAAAAATCAACGAATAACGAATTTATCGCGAATATACGAATTCGTATATTCGTAACCGATTCGCTATTCGCTGATTTTTTTATTTCGCAAACGGATTTCTGGCACCGGTTACCCCGAAGTGCAAATGGCAGCCGGTTGATTTGCCGGCTCCCGGAGTGCCGGGCTGACCGCCCATTGTAGCAATCATCTGCCCCTGTGAAACATAATCTCCCGGATTTACCAAAGTTGCCTGCAAGTGACCGTAAAAAGTCACTACTCCGTTAGGATGTAAAATAGTCAGGTGATTGCCGGCGCCGGCAAAAGCCAGCCTGGAGGTAGAATTGGTAAGTTTTACCTTCTGCACCTCTCCGGCCGCCGCAGCATATATCGGCTCTCCGCATTTGCCGTGGCTAAAATCAATGGCATTATACCAATGCAATCCTTGCGTGACCCGGCAGGGTTGCCCAATAGGACAAATAAAATAACTGTTGGCTATGGAGACGATTTTGGGAGCGTAAACTATCGGCGGGGGCATCACGCCGTTGGGGATAATCAAAATATCGCCGACATAGATGTCTCCCTCCCCTGACAAGTCATTAAATGCGAAAATGTCGTCTGCTTTCGCCTTGTAGGTGGCGGAGATTTGGCTTATCGTATCTCCCTTACCAACGTGGTGGATGACTCCGGATATCGGTAAAATGACCAATTTCTGACCTATCTGGAGCAAAGAACTCTTATTGAGGTTATTAGTCCCCAAGATAGTTTCTGTAGAAATATTGAACTTGTCCGCGATGGACGACAAATTATCTCCCGGCTGAACTATATACTCGGCGATTTCTTTATCTTTCCACTCATAAGTCTCTCCGCTGGCCAGGGCTCCCAAAACTTGGGGGGTAACCATAAGCGGAGGGGATACTGCAGCTAAACTGTTCTTTTGGATTATACTTAAGTCGGGAGATTCCTTGATTTTCCCCATAGACGTGACAAAGGCGCTGCCAATCGTGTCTTGTTCCTCGACAAAAAGAGGCATAATGGCTTCATTAGAGGGGATGAGAAGAGCGAGAAGGCTATATAAAATAACGGCAGATAGGCCCAAATAAAAGAAGGGGTCCTTAAAAGATCCCTTGTGTTTCGCCATTAAGCCCTTTATTTTGATGTTTTTTACCTTGTCTCGCAGCCAACCCAGTGTATTCATACCTACTTCCAGCATAGCAGACCCAGGAAGGCGGTCAAGGCAGTTATCCACAACGACGAATATTAGGGAGTCGGACTCCCTCTCAAATTTGAGTGGGAGTCCGACTCCCTTTATTCGTTTTCGTGCTACAATAACCAAATATATGGAACTTACTTCTGCAAAAACTATCAAAAATCTGCTTGCGGCTCGCGGGATCCGTCCCTCACGAGGGTTGGGCCAAAATTTTTTAATAGACAAGGCGGCTATCCGAAAAATTATTGAAACTGCCGAGCTCCAGCCGGACGATACGGTGCTGGAAATCGGCCCGGGTCTCGGCGTTTTGACCCAAGAGCTGGCAAAAATGGCCAAAAAAGTGGTTGCCGTAGAAAAAGACCGGAACATGGTGGAGATTATGAAAGAAACCCTGAAAGACTTCAAAAATGTGGACGTTATCTATGGTGATATCTTGAGGTTTAATATTAGGGAGTCGGACTCCCTCTCAAATTTGAGTGGGAGTCCGACTCCCGTTAGTCGGACCTCCCAAATATCCAAGGTCGTGGGCAACCTGCCCTTCTACCTCACCGCCCACCTTATCCGCCAACTCTTAGAACGTACAGAGGACGGTCCTCTGTACGCTGTGCTGGTAGTGCAAAAAGAGGTAGGACAAAGAATTTGCGCTAAACCGCCGGATACGGGGACGTCCCGAGCGGGCCGAGGGATGAATCTTTTGGCGGTTTCAGTGCAATTTTACGCCGAGCCAAAAATTATCTCTTATATCTCTAAAAACTCCTTCTGGCCTTCGCCCGAAGTAGATGCAGCCATCCTAAAGATACAAAATACAAGATACCAGATACCAGATACTAACCGAGATTTGTTCTTCAAAATTGTTAAGGCGGGATTCTCCCATCCGAGAAAACAGTTGATCAATAATTTATCGCTGGGCTTGGATATGGAAAAGGAAAAAACAGGGGAGTGGCTTTTTGAAAACGGCATCCAGCCGAATCAAAGGGCCGAAACCTTAAGTATTGATCATTGGCGCAATCTGACAAAAAGTTTTAAAATAAAAGAATGATTAAGCTCAATATTTTTTTATTGCTTTTTTTTATAGCTTTCCTCGGTTTTATTTTGCCCGGAATTATAAACGCTGAAGAAGGAGGCGGAGGAGGAGTTGTCTGCCAAGAACCGCCCACTTGCCCGGGAGGCAAGGTCTGGGACGAATATCAGTGCAGCAGCACCTGCAATGCCGATATCCAAAAAAGACGCGTCTGGGAATGGTACACCTTGGAGTCCGAAGCGGGTATAGACTGCCCTATTTTCAATTGCGAATATCATATCTTCCGCGACCCCTGGAGTAAAACCGGATCATGCCAGAGTTGGCAGGCCTGCGGGCCTCAAGGTGTTATTAAAGATGAATCTCCCACTTGTTCCTGTTCCGGCCAATGCCTGGAAGCTCCCAAGGGCCCAAAGTATTATAATACTCCCGATATTTCAGATAAGCCGGATAAAAGCATGCAAAGCGGAAACGTTAAATTGCCGGTAAAATTTGATTGGGACGATGTTAAGGGCTGGCTAGAAGCGCCCGATGGCCCCAAATCATATATATTCAAATTTCAAGACGCCATATCTAAAATCTTGGATGAATCAGAGTATAGCGAGTTGAGAGAAGAAAAGGGTGCCTGCTTTCTGAAAGCAAATTCTGATTATTCCTGGCAAGCCCAAGCCTGCTGTTCGGCTGACGGTAAAGACTGCGGTCCCGCCGGCAATTTTCCTTTCAAGACAAGCTTAGCCCCGGAAATCGTTTCTCCGGAAGACCCTGACTGGGCCGGCCCCAAAGGCGGTACAGAAGCAATCACCCCCGACTCTCCATTAAAAATTGACTGGTGCGATGTGCCGGAAGCCAAGTCTTATAGATTTAGAGTATTTTTGGAAGATGCAAAAACACAGCAAAAGATTTGCTCTCCTATTTTGCATAATCCCTTTATCACAGGCGACCAGTGTGAATCCTGGCTGGTGGACAAGGAAAGGAGAGACCCCGACCAATTAGAAAAATTATTGTATTCCGATTTTACGGATACGGATCTTAATTTTTTTACCAAAGATACGACCTATGATTGGGAAGTAAAAATTTGCCTTGATGAGTATGGCGGAGTTGAAGGAGAATGCAAGGATTACAGCCAGCGCTGGAGTTTTACCAGTGAACAGAAGTCATTTAAAGAACTCGCTCTTCTTTCTCCGCCAAATGACCCCGGAGGAGAAACCCCGGTTGGTCTGCCCTTAATCCTTGATTGGTCGGCGCCTTCCGGCATGAACTCTTTCATGTATCAACTCAATGGTGTTGTCTCGTATATAACCCAGTCGTCTCAATCAAAAGCTTTAGGCGTCCCGGATATTTCGGCGAACAGAATATACAAATGGAGGGTTAAGGCCTGTTCGGATTATCAAGCGCTGGAATGCGAAGAGTTCAGCCCGGAGCGGACATTCAAAACCACGGGCCAGCCGCCGATTATTGATAATCCTGCGCCCGGAGCGAATGCTGTGTCTATCCCCATTAATTTAAAATGGCAAGCGGTTCCCGGAGCCAATTCTTATATTTTAAGCATTTCCGGCAACGGTTTAAGTTTGGAAAAAACATTAAATGAGACGGGGCTTTCTCTTAGTTATCCCGAATATAATATCGGACAAGAAAAAGAATATTCCTGGCAGGTAAAAACCTGCGCCTATGACGGCTGGGCCTGCGGCCCATTTACTGCCGCCAGAACCTTTACGACCTTCCGATTGGCTTCCCCGTCAAACCCCTCTCCGGAAAATAACGGCCAACTGTTGACCAATCAAAAGTCCATTTCCTGGCAGGAAGTTTCCGGAGCCAAGGCTTACCAGTATAAAATAAAATACTTGGCCCTATCGGCGGGCGAATCAAACGAATCATGCAAGGCCTCTGCGGGAGGGGAGACTGTGCCATTAAAAACCGTTCTGATTAATGCCGATTTCGTTGAGTTAAATTGCCTGGGGCAATATCAATGGCAAACAAAAGCCTGTCTGGATAAAAACTGCGCAGAAACCAGCAATTGGTCTGATTGGACTTTTTCTTTAAAGGAACCCGGCGCAATAGATAAGGGCGGGCTAGTGCCCTGCGGTAGAGAGGTGGATAACCCTAAAACCGCCTGGAACGACAGAGAGCCATGCCAAATCAGGCACGCCTTTCTGCTGATAAAAACACTGATTGATTTTGTTTTCTTAAGAATGTTCCCCGTAGTCTTAGTTCTGCTGACTATAGCGACCGGCGTAATGTTTTATTTCTCAATGGGTGGCAGGGTCATCCCGATATTAAACATCAAACGCCTCTGGAAATCGGTTGGCATTGCCTTTTTGATCGCTATGCTTACCTGGACGATGATTAATCTAGTTTTAAAATTAATCGGTTATCAAGTCGGCATCTTCGGCAACTGGTACGAAATAATAAAATAAAATGAAAATAGAAAAAAAGCATTTAATTATTTTGGGCTTATTGGCCGTTATCGCCGGCTTGACGGCCATTACCAATTTACGGTTCAAAAATTGGCAGGACAACTTTAACGGGGGATCGTTCCTTGAGCCGCTAAGGTTAAACGTAGATGAAATCCAGAAAATATCTTCCATAGAGGAAACATCGCTTAAAAAGTTTTCCAGCCCGGACGGCAATCTAATAATTGACTATCCCGCTGATTG
Organism: bacterium; assembly: GCA_030648815.1. Taxonomy (GTDB): domain Bacteria; phylum Patescibacteriota; class Minisyncoccia; order Minisyncoccales; family MHMH01; genus JACPGX01. Next base: position 14,491 of record JAUSHA010000023.1, read on the forward strand.
GGTGGCCATAGAACAGCCGGAAATTATCCAAGCCATGGCGCCGGAGACATGGAAAGAGAAATATGATCTGCAAACTTTATTATTTGCTTTAAAGACAAACGATGAATCCGCCCAGTTGGTGGCCTATAAGGGAGCCTTCGGCCTTACTACCGAGGAAATTATTGAAGAAATAAAAAAAACCACACAGGATCAGGGATGGAAAATGAACATAGCTTCATCGGAGGTTGAAGAAAAAAAGGCTGTCTTTGAGGCGAAGTATGAAACTTCGGCTGGTCTTTTATTTCACTCAAAAGAAAAAATCCTAATCGCCGGAGACGAAGCATATCTGATAACCGCCCTCGTCTCGGAAACAAGCTGGCAGGAAACCAAAGACGATATTGACAAAATCATTAGTAGTGCTATAATTATGAATGAGGGAGGAATATAAGCTTGCTTACATTCCAATCGAATGAATAATTATGCCGCGGAGCGGCAATAATTATAGAATAAAATCAAAAGGAGGTTCTTTTAAATGAAAAAAGTAGCGATATGGACTATCAGTATTGTTGTTACGTTGGCGGTATTTTACTTTATCGCTCGGACCGCAGGGGTTATAAAGGCTCCCGATCAGACGATCGCAACGCCAGCGCCGACAACTACGACCCCACCAACTGCGACGCCTGCACCGACAGCAACACCAGTGGCAACACCGACGGCACAGCCAACGCCGACGGTTAAGGCGATGACTCCGGAATATCTTTTTGAGGACCTGCATGAAGTTGGCGGCGTCGATCGGTATCGACGGGGAACGACTGTCGTTGTTTCTGGCGTTGTTGCTAAAAAAGACGATGACAGTTTAGGTTTCGTCATTCCGTATATGGATCCAATCTCGGGAGGGAGAAAATTTGATATCACTGCGGAACTTAAAAATAAGGGGGATCTTTCCCGAGTTAGTGTGGGAAAGATGGTAACGGTGGAGGGAAAGGTGGGCAATATATACTTTGGTGGCTGGATAACCATAAAGGAGGCTGAATTAAAGTAAAATAAGGGGGGTGCTAAGCGCATCCCCCTTTTGTTTTGTTTACCTATTTGTTGTTTTAAAAATAGTTGTGGTATAATTGTAAGCGAGGGAGGAATACAAGCTTGCTTGTATTCTGACCGAACGAGCAATTATGCCGCGAAGCGGCAATAATAAAAGCAGGAGACATGAAAAAATATTTTTACATTTTCTTTATTATAATTATCGGCGTTATTGGATTTTTGAATTTAAGTTTTAGCAGTAACGTGAAAGCGGCGGAGACATTACGACCCATCCAAAAAACCGGAGACGTGGTACCCATAATAGAAATTACTATCGATCAGTTAAATGCACCGGAAAATAATTGTAAAGATAACAAGCTAAGGGCAACAGATGACGTTGCGGCTAGGAAGCAATGTCCAGCCCAAGAACCTTTCTACCGAAACATCGGTAAAATGGGCGATAAATATTATTGCTGCCAACCACCTGCATTATTGGTGGTCCAGACCCCTCTTGGGCCAGTTGCCCCGGGTGATCAAGCCGCAAGAAATGAACTTATCGCTAATTCCGCATGCGGCGAAGGATATGATTATCCAATAGGACCACAACCGATATTTCCTTATGAGAAAATTGATAAGGGATTAAACATAGCGTGGCCAGCATCGCCCATGGGAACTCCATTCACGGGAGCTAATGGTATCCCGGGCCTGATCAAATATATCTACGATTGGTTGATCGGTTTAGGCGGGTTGATGGTTTTTATCACCTTAATTTGGGCCGGTGTTCAATATTTAACTTCGGCCGGTAACCCGACGCAAATGTCGGAAGCCAGAAAAAGGATAAAAACATCCTCTATCGGGCTGGCTTTATTGTTCGGGTCTTGGTTGATTTTAAACACAATTAACCCGATATTAATTAATTTAGGAGTAACCGGCAATGTCCTTAGTGGGGGCACGGCTTCTGACTTTGGAACAAAGGGAACGAAAGGATCTGCCGGTAGTCCGTGCGGCACCCCTTGCGAAGAAGTACGTTTTTATTCGGAAATAAATTACGGCGGCGTTGAAAAGATATTCCCATTAGCGGGAAAAAAGACCATAGCAGAAAACTGGTCCGTGCCCGGGGGAGTAAAATCAATCAAATTCTGGCCATATAAATTAGATAAAGATCCTCCGGAAGTAGGCGATTGCTTAGTAGTCTTATATCAACTTCCGAAGGGGGGCCGTTTGCTTACCGATGAAAAACCGCCATCCCCGCCGATCTATGCTCCGGTGAAGGACATTGGATCTGATGGTTTCCCAATGCAATCATTTCAAGCAAGCGATGTGAGCGGATCCGGCGGTTCCTACTTTAATTTCCAACCCAAGAAATAAAAATATGCAGATTCGCAAAATTTTAATTAAAAAAACAAACCTCCCCCTGCTTGCTGTTTTTGTTGTTTTCGGCTTATTTTTCCAGCATCAGACAGCTGACGCTATCGCCTTCCTGGCTGCGTTGCCTTTAATCGGGCAGGCCATATTACAAGGCACGAAAGACGCCCTGAGTTCCATTAATGCGCAGATTATGCCTCTGCTTATTTGGACCGCCTCGCTGTCGGCTTTGTCCAGCGTTTTTCTTACATTTGCAGCATCTTTTTTAGATTATACCTCCAACCTTCCGATTAAATTAGACAATAATTTGGTTACCACCGGCTGGAATTTTACCAGCGGTCTGGTCAACTCAATTTTTATTTTGATCTTTCTTGCTATTGTCTTAGCTTATATTTTTAACAAAGCAAACTACGAAATTAAAAAAACCCTGCCCCGGCTTATAATCATCGCCCTTTTGCTGAATTTCAGCATGCTTTTTGTGAAAATTTTCCTGGATTTTGGCTGGATCGTCCAAAATTCCGTAAGAAGCATGTTTTTCGGAGACCATAATTTAGCCTTAGAAGTAATGGCCCCTTTGAAGGTATGGTTGCTGAATGTGCACAGTAAAATATTCGGCCAGATTGTGGCTTATATACTTTCCGGTCTTATACCCGGCGGCGACATAATAAAAGGAATAAGGATGGCAACCGTAGTTCTTGGCGAGGGGATGTTCGGCACATTCAGCCAAGCGTTTACTTTAATAGCCTTCGGTTTTGTGGGCGGTCTGACATTCTTTGTGTACGGCATATTCTTTTTAGCAAGAATTATAGTTATCTATCTTTTGGCTATTGCGGCTCCCTTGGCTCTTGCCGCTTATATCCTGCCGCCGACTCAAAAATATTTTTGGGATTGGCTCAAAGCTTTAGCTCAATGGACATTTTCCGGAGTAGTAGTTTTCTTTTTGATGGGGCTAGGGCTGAAGCTGTACACTGATGTCGCCCCGGCAACGGTTTTGGCTGGATTCTTTAATGACGGGTACCTTAAATTTATTTTCCTGCTTGTTTATTTGTGGATCGTTCTTATATACAGCAAAAAATTACTGCCGAAAGGCATGGAGGTTGTTTGGAAGGCAACGGAGATGGCAATGGGCGCAGGGATAGCCGCGACTAGCGTAGGAGGATGGAGAGCCGGAAAGGCATTAACATCAGGGGCGGGCACGGCACAACATGTCTATGCCTCAAGAAGGTTGGATGGATGGTCAAGGCGCCAGGCTCTTGGCGAAGCGGCGCGACAAGGGTGGGCGGATTCGAGGGTGCAAAACGCAATAGGACCAAGTGCTGTGAAAAAGGGATTTCTTAAGGCGTTGGGCAATATGGGCAATAAAGCAAAATTTGAAGCCATGACCGGTTTGGGTGGGAAAAATTTACCTTTCGGAATAAGATTCAAACCACCGAAAATGAAACCAGGGAAG
>JAUSHA010000058.1 GCA_030648815.1 bacterium
TAAAAAGTATCCCCGACTTTCTTGATTATTGCGAGGTTGAAAAAGGTTTATCCAATAAAACTCAAGAAAACTACCAAAGATATCTCCAGAAATTTATCTTATGGCTAAAAGGCACTAAAAAGGAAGATTTACTGCCCCACCAGCTTACGGCCGACGATATTTGGGCTTACCGCCTCTATTTAAGCCGCTTTCAAGGGAAGAACGGCCAATCCCTTAAGAAGCTCACCCAGAACTACTATCTTATCGCTCTAAGGGCCTTTTTGGGCTATTTTGTGGCTAAAGACATAGTTTCACTGCCACCGGGTAAAATAACCCTCCCGAAGGACGCCAGGACCCAAAAAACGGTTAAATTCCTTACCTTAGAGCAGATAGAGAAGCTTTTAATGGCTCCGGATATAAAGAAGGCGGACGGCTTGAGAGACAGGGCTATTTTGGAGTCGCTCTTCTCCACCGGCTTAAGGATAGCGGAATTAACCACGCTTAACAGGGAACAGTTTACCAATAATATAAAAGATAAAAAAGATTTGGAATTAGGAATAATCGGCAAAGGAAGTTATCCTCGTACTGTTTATTTTTCCGAAAGAGCGCTTTCTTGGATTAAGAAGTATCTGGATGTCCGCAAAGATAAAGAAAAGGCCTTGTTCATAAATTACAAGGCCCAGGAGGGGTTAGATAGGCGTTTAACTCCCCGATCCATAGAAAGGTTGGTTAAAAAGTATGATATTCTGGCCGGAGTGCCTATTTTCACTACGCCTCATACCTTGCGTCATAGCATGGCAACCGACCTTTTAGAACAAGGAGTTGACTTGAGAACTATCCAGGAATTTTTAGGCCACCGCAGTATTACCAGCACTCAAATTTATACCCACGTCACCAATAAGCATCTTAGAGATGTGCATAGGCAATATCATAGTGGTAAGAACCTAAAAGAGTAGATGTCTAACGTTAAAGGTTAAGCGGTGCAACCTTTAACGTTAGACATCGCCATTGTTAACGGATTTCGTAGGTTATGCTTACGGTTACTGAAATTTTATTCTCCCCTGTCTCTATTTGAGGAGCCGTTCCCCCGCCCCCTATTCCCATCTCCTTAAAAGCATACATAGGCATTGGGCTAAACCCGCTCTCTGAAAAATTGACAATCTTCCCTAATTTAACGCCGAGTTCCGAAGCCAGCTCTTTGGCTTTTGTTTCGGCTTCGTTGATAGCTTTTTGGCGAGCCTCGGCGTTTAATTTATCCTGGTTATCTATCGTGAAATATAAAATGCCGACTTGGTTGACTCCGCTTCCCGTTGCTCCTTCAATAATAGTGCCAACTTTATTCAAATCTCTAATTTTAATTTCTAAGGATTGAGAAATCTCGTAACCAATCAATGTCCTTTCCCCTTCCGGGAAATAAGAGCTTGCCGTTTTTCTCCATTCGTAACGAGGATTCATGCTGAAATTAGTGGTTTTTATATCCTTACTTTCTACGCCCTGCTTTTTAATAGAATCAATTACCGTGTTCATTTTATTAGTATTTTCTGACATTACTCCGACAACCGTCTTGCCCTCATTTACTACGGAAAAAGAAATTTGCGCTAAATCGGGCTTGGCGTAAACATCCCCCGTAGCAGTAACGGAAATGGTATTTTTGAACGCAGTATTTTCACCGATGTATCTCCCCTCTTTAATTTTATTGGAAACGCCGACGGCGAAAAATAATATTAAAACGGCTATAAATAAGACCAAAAGATATGCCACAGCCGGCATGCATTTTTTATAATCGCCACACATTTTTTCGTTTTCCATAAATTTTTACCCTGTTAAATGCCCCTTCGGGGCAATCCCGCTCCGGCGGGATTATTTAACAGGGTGAATTAATAATTATTTATGCCATCTGATTGTTCAACGTGCGATGTTCAACGTTAAACGTTGAACATCGCATCAGGCATTACCGTATTTTCCCATAGTTATAATTTCTTGTCTACTGCAATAAAAAAGTCCCGCTGTCAGCTTGCGCTAAACTGGCGGGGCTTTTGATTACCTAATGGGCCGTGCAGGTTTTGCGATGTCGCAAAATGGCGGATTTCTTGGACCAGGACTATTCTCCATCTTAATCGTTTGATACAAGGGCTTTAATGATTTCAGAGTTGGGGGAAACATCGTATTGTTGTAGAAAAAGTTTTTTTCATACAGCCAGAAGTCATCCCCGAACCAATCAATAAAAAAGAAGTAATGAGCAATTTCCTTTCTTAACTGAAGTGAGCCGCACAAGGTGAACATCGGTTTTGAAAGTCTTTCTTCGTCCATGTAGTCAGAACTCAAAACGCTGAATTCTATATTGGCTATTCTTTCATAAGTAGGCTCAGCCAGTTGTACATAAACTTGATCTTGCCATTCTTTTCCGAACACTTTAGATGGTGGAAAACTTTGACCGGCTTTCAGCGATTCCTTCCTGAAACGGATAAATTTTTCTACATGGAAGTGGTTTTCAAAAGACCGGGCTCTGGCCATAAATTCCGGGTTAAGCGCAACGGCTGCCTGGTAATTTGGTTTTGAAATATCAATCTCGCCTATCTGGCATAAATCAGTTGAAGACGAGCTCATACCCAAATCGCAAGCCAATCTAAGCTTGGTTGCTTCTCGGTATAAAATTATGCTTACCCTGTGTGGTAGGGCGATAATCAATTCGTCACCATAGTTGAACATCTCAATAACTCGCCAAGCTCCTTTCTCAATAGTGCGCAAAGTAACCGATTCCTTCATTTTTTACCTCCTTATATTAAGAACTCTAAGCCAATACTATTGTTTTAAATAAAAAAAGTCAAACACGTTAAGCATTTTTGAGACGCAAAGAGTTAAGGACGACTGAAATGGAGCTGAAAGCCATGGCGGCGGCGGCGAAAATAGGATTTAATAAAATTCCGAAGAAGGGATATAATGCGCCGGCGGCAACGGGGACGAAAGCTACATTATAGAAAAATGCCCAAAAAAGATTTTGCTTGATTATTCGCAGAGTTTTTTGGGAAAGAGAAATTATTTCCGGGATAAGAGTAAGGTCGCCTCTCATTAAAGTTATTTCCGCCGACTCCATGGCAATATCAGTCCCCTCCCCCATAGCAATGCCTAAATTAGCTTGAGCCAAGGCCGGAGCATCGTTGATACCGTCACCCACCATGGCAACTAATTTGCCGGTTTTCTGAAGTTCTTTTACTTTGCCGGCTTTATCTTGCGGCAGAACTTGAGCCATAATATTTTCTATGCCAAGCTGCTGACCGATCGCCTTAGCCACTCTTTCGTTGTCGCCGGTAATCATCCAAACTTCTATCCCTTTTTCACTTAATGACTTAATGACTTCCTTCGCTTCTTCCTTGAGAGTATCGGCTACGGCTAAAATACCCGCCACATGATTTTCAACAGCGAGAATTACGGCGGTTTTGCCTTCTTGTTCCAATCTCACCATATCTTTTTCGGCGTCAACTAAAGATACGCCAAAATCTTCCATCAGTCCCCTATTGCCCAATATTCCCAAATCGCCCTTAACTCCTTTTCCGGATATCGCTTGAAAATTTTTAATTTCGCTCAATTCTAAATTATCTTTTTTTGCTTTGGCAATAATCGGTTTTGCCAAATGGTGCTCCGAATATTTTTCCAATGAAGCCGCTAATCGCAAGACTTCTTTTTCCGAAAAATTATCATAGGCTATTATATCCGTCAGGTCAGGTTTGCCTTGAGTGAGCGTTCCGGTTTTGTCCAGAATAATCGCTTTAATCTTATTGGCGATTTCTAAACTTTCGGCGTTTTTTATTAAAATGCCTTTTTGAGCGGCGTTTCCAGTTCCCACCATAATAGCTAATGGCGTGGCTAATCCCAAGGCGCACGGGCAGGCGATAATTAAAACCGCCACAAAGTTAACCAAGGCAAAAGTCAGGGCGGGGGCGGGTCCGAAGAAAAACCAAAGAACAAAAGTCAAAATAGCGATGCCCATGACAACCGGCACAAAATAAGAAGAAACCAGATCAGCCAATCTTTGAATGGGAGCCTTGGAGGCCTGGGCTTGTTCAACCATTTTAATGATTTGGGACAGCAAGGTATCCTTGCCTACTTTCGTCGCTCTAAATCGCAACATACCCGAAAGATTAATGGTGGACCCGATGACTTTAGAGCCGCGTTCCTTGGATACGGGCATTGACTCCCCTGTCACTAATGATTCATCAACTGAAGATTTACCGTCTAAAACTTCGCCATCAACCGGAATTTTTTCCCCAGGTTTTACTAAAATTTCTTGTCCCAAAACTACCTCTTCAACGGGAATTTCTTTTTCTTCGCCGTTTATGATAACTCTGGCGGTTTTAGCCCCCAGCTTCATTAGTTTTTTAATAGCTTCGGAAGCCCGGCCTCTGGCCAGTATTTCAAAGTAGCGGCCAAGCAGAATCAAGGTGATAATAATAGCTGAAGTATCAAAATAGATCGCCGGTTTTGCTCCGCCTTGGCTGAAAAATTCCGGGAAAAAAGCAACTGCGGCGCTGTAAAAATAAGCGGCTAAAGTTCCGATAGAAATCAGGGTATTCATATCGGCAGTCCGGTATTTAAGAAGAATTTTCAGTCCGGAATAAAATCTTGCGCCCACCCAGAATTGAACCGGCGTGGTGAGCAGTAATAAAACGAAATAATTTTTTAGTATTCCTGGAATGAACGGGAACCATTCCGGAAAACTGCCCGAGAATATCACTAAAGAAAGAATGCCTCCGGCGATGACTTTATTTTTTAAGTCTGAAACTTCCTTTTCTTTTTCCTGTTTTTCCATCGCAAAATGATCATGGCCAGCTGTCTTCGCCAAGGCTTCGGCGGGCAAGGGAATATCTAACTTATAACCGACTTCTTTTACGGCTTTTTGCATTTCTTCGGAACCGATCTTTGTTTCGTCATATTCCGCCGACAAAGTTTCCGTTCCAAAATTAACTTCGGCTGATTTTATGCCAATCAGCCGAGAAACAGCCGTCTCAATCATTCTTGCGCAAGAAGCGCAATGCATTCCTTTGATTTTGAAAATCTCTTTTTTCATCTGAAAATTTTATTTGTCTTGCTTTAGGTAAATTTGAGTACAAATGCCCGCAGAAATTCCAATAAGCGTAAGCACTATGGCGTCGTTGTAAAGATGCTGTTGAGAAAATCCTAAAATAGTTCCATTTGCGCCGGCAATCCATGCGCCGAAAAGCGCCAGTCCGCCCCAAATTCCAAAAACAATAGATACGCTGTGCATAACTGTTGATTTTTTCATAGTATTTTTTACTGATTATTTTTTACTGATATATTTTAACAAGGCGAAGATGCCTAACGTTAGCAAGACGACGGTTAATATATAGGGTATCCAAGCGAAAAACATCGTACCACTTCCGCCTGTGCCGGTCATCATATTATAATCCATCATAAATTTAAAAATTAATTATTTTTTGTTTTTATTCCGACCTTTATTCTTCTTTTGGCAATTTCAATGGCCGTTCTCCTCACAGACCAGCCTTTTTTCTTGGATTCATTTAAGACTAATTTCGTGGTTTCAACTATTTTTTCCTTAACCGTTTCAAACATTTTTTTAGGATGATAGCCCTTGTATTCGGCAAAAGAACTGATAACTCCTCCGGCATTTGCCACGATATCGGGAACAATTAAAATTCCTTTTTTAGAAAGTTTTTCTTCGTATTTCTCGGCAATCGGGATATTAGCTCCTTCAACAATAATTTTTGCTCGAACTTTATTCCAATTCTTTTCATTGATAACGTCGGATACGGCGGCCGGAATTAAAATATCCACCGCTAATTCATAAATCGCTTCTCTGCCTAATTTTTTGGGAAGATTTTTTACCTGCCGAAGATTTAATCCCTTAGGATCAAAAATTGCTCCGTCAACATCAGAAACGGCCACGATTTTTGCCCCCATTTCTTCCAAGAATTTAAAAGTAAAGTAGCCGACATTGCCAAAACCGGCGATGGCGCAAGTTTGCCCCTTTATATTTTTTCCTAAAAATTCCATCGCTGTTTTTGCGGCCCAAGCAATGCCGAATCCGGTAGCCCCGAATTCATGAGGAATGCCGCATTTTTCCCATTTATCGCCAAAAAGCTTGATGCAAACATTGGCCGGCTTTCCGGTGGCCGCTTTCCACGAACCAACGGCTTCGGCAAACCATGCCATTTCTTTTTCTCCGGTATTAATGTCGGGCCCGGCAATATAATATTTTGGGCAAAATGGCTTTAGGCGCCGGGCAAAATTTTCAATGACCGCTTTTTTTCTTTCCAAGGAAACGACTTTAGGATCCAAGACAATTCCGGCTTTCGCTCCGCCGAAAGGAAGCCCGCTAAGGCTATTTTTTAAAGTCATCGCCCTCGCCAATCTTTTTAACTCTTCCACGTTAACCGTCGAAGTCATCCTGATCCCGCCCTTGCCCACTCCCAAAGATAGATTATCAATAACCAAAAATCCTCTATATTTTAATTTCGGATCGTAAACTTCAATAATATATTCCGGACCAAGTTCATCAAGCATAGTCTTCATTTTGAAATAAATCGCAAGGATAATTACAGCCAATTTATACGCCGCAGCCTCCTCCTCCGCCGTTTTCAGCAGGAGTAACTTGTTGAAGAATTGCTCGGTAACCGGCGCCGCTTGAGTATTCTTTCCCTAGTATTTCCTTGGGATCTATTTTATCAAATGAAGTATTCTTTACTTCCTTTAAATACTTAGCAATGGTTAAATAAGTGTCCGGAAACCAGTAAGAATTGACCTTCAGGGCGATTCTATACATTTCTTTTTCTGAAGCGCCTTGAGAGGCCATAAGTTCCAATAATCCCAGCATAGCCATGCCGTGATTGCAGTCGGGGAAATAGACGCTGTTGCCGCAACACGGGCGGTATATTCCTTGGCTCACCCGTTCTACGAGTGATTGCTGCGCCGGAGTAAGATTTACAAAATTATATTTGCTGTAATGATCCATGGCATCGCCCTTAGCCATTGTCCAGCCGCCGGTTGAAGCAAAAGTTCCGGCGCCTCCATCTTGCGGGTCGGACATGGGGCCGTTTTCCAAAATCGGATTTTTATTGCCCAGCCCTAAAGCCCAGAAAGCATTAAGCAAGAATCCGGCATTTTCCGGAGTCATTT
>JAUSHA010000043.1 GCA_030648815.1 bacterium
GACTGGCTCGGTAGTAGTAGCTTCCATAGTAGTGGATGAAATTTCTATACTTGGCTCTATCTCTACTATGGTAGACTCACTAGTTGTAGCTTCGATTATTCCTATTGGCTCTGCTGATTCAATGTCCGTTTGCGTCTCAAGAACTGGCGGAGGCCCGTCCTCCGCTACTTTTTCAGCTTGGAGAGGTTCGACCTCTCCAATTTCCGCAGACAATTCCACGACGGGGCCGGCGGAGAAAGGATTTTTTACTTGAGAAACGAGATTAGCCAGCGTATTTTTTATATTCACCAGTTGGGCTGTAAATTTCTCCCACACCGACGCCTCCTTAACGTACAGAGGACCGTCCTCTGTACGTTCTTCTATAGCGGCGACGAGCGTATTCCTTAATTCGCTGGCTAACTGCTCTTTGTATTCCTTGCTAATTCCCTGTGGCGTAGCATACGGCCCCCATTTCTCATATAGTGCGGCGAATTGGATTTCGAGTTGAATGTTATTATCTTCTCTATTTTTACCTGTACCCCAAAAATTAGTACTTTTAGCCACGAAACCCATTTGCGGTTCAGCCAGATCCCATGCTCCCTGATGCGACTCACCATTTCTTCTTTCGTCAAAATAACGCCATAAACCATCATATAATTTTCCTTTTTTTAGTACCTCAAATTCTGCAAATATTAAAATGGCTTTATCAGTCATCTCAAAAGTATTTAACGCCATAGCCGACATTGGACTCGTAATCCGACCACTTATTACTTTCGGAATATCAAAACCCACGCCCTTCCAATAAGAAACAAGACTTGTCCTCTCGTCTAAAATCTGCTCAAAATACGCTCTTTTAATATCTTGATAATCCAGTGAAAGCACTAAATCCATCAGCTCCATCTCGTTAATGGCGCTTAAAACAAGGAGTCCGTAAGTGACATCAGTCGCTGCCTGCCCGCCTTTTATCGTCGTTTTTAGAACAGTCATAATGTTCCCTCCATCAAGGAGAACACTTCCAATACTTGAAGCCGTATCAACAATACCCAAAGCAGTTTTAATTTTATCAACCTCCTGATCGCTGATTTTCATTTCAGTGGCAAACGCAAAATTAAACAAAAATAAAAAAGCGACTACAAACGCTGTAATCGCTGAAACAATTCTCTTTTTTAAAAAATATTTACTTTCTATGGGGGTTAGCGATTTTACCATTTTCCATTCAGAATAATATATTTAATAAACTCTTCCGAGCCGTTAGTTATAGAATAAATTGCCGAATCTTTTTTAAAAAAATACACAAACATGCCGACTAAATGAACATTTTCTTGTGTTTTTACTACATCAAATTCTCCTACCTTATCTTTACTGAAATTACCAACGAGACCGAAGGTATCGAAAGCATTGTTTGTCCATGTTTCTAAATTAACTTCTTCCTTAATTTTAAATCGATCAATAGAAAAGATTATGCCAGAGCCTTCTCTCCCTTTTAAATTTACACTTGTTCCCACATACGTGCCTTCTGCCCTCTCTGGCGTATATTCGAATATTTTCACCCCATGCCACTCCGTCGGCACTTTAAACTCGTAGCCGTCTATTTTGTTTATGACCTTGTACTCATTGCCATATAGACTTTTTGCCACACTTACGCCTTTGGGCAGAGTTTTATTCAACTCTCTTACATCGGCCTGGCTGGTCCACCAATAAAAAAAACCTCCGCCGAAGAGGCCTAAAACCAAAACCGACAGAACAATTTTCTTTATCATATAATTTAAATATAAAAATTATCCCCAACTCTGTCAATAGCGAGCTTGGCGGAGCTAAGCTCCGCCAAGCCTTATTCTAGGGTTAAGTCGCCTAAGATTTTATTAAAATCCCTGGATACGATGGTCTCCAGAACGAATTTTCTATAAGCGTCGGCATTCGGAAAAAACTCACCTAAAATATCCTTATCAACAATTAAAGAGCTGCGTAATCCAGCATAGTCCGGATGGCTTGAAAATGAATATTTATTGAGAAATTCCATCGCCTCGCTAAAATTTTCTAACGCCCGCTCAAAACCTCCGGGATATAACTCTAACACATTAATTACTTGAATATAGGCAGTCAAATATTTTAAGTATGTTTCTTCTTTAATTAGTTTAGCCTTATATGGACCCTGAAAAATACTTCCCACTTCATGATATTTAAGATTAAAAAAATTAGCGTATCCCATGCCGAGCTTGTGCATAAATTTACTAATCCCGCTCTCGCTAATTTCTTTTAAAAGCAAATGAAAATGGTTTGGGATAAGAGAATAACATAATATCTTTACCAATGGGTCTCTATCTGGCCAATTCGGCGGCCAACCAAGGTCAAACACCGACTCTGCTTCTCTGTGTCTGTCAGCACCTGGTGCTGACAGACTTAGCGATAAAAAGCCGGCTTGGCGTAAAATATGAGCAGACGAATGAGAATCGTTAAAAAACCGAAGGGCTTGCATGAAACGCCACTTATCGGCAGTATCTCGCACTATTTCCGCTTTCCTGCTCCCCCTATTATAAATATGGTAATAATGGTTGACTATAAATTTCTCTTTTCTCATCTTTTTATTGTTGCTTGGCGGAGCTTAGCTCCGCCAAGCACAGATCGATTTATCGTTTTTTGCGGAAGAGCATAAAAATAAACAGCAAAACGATGACGGCTCCGCCGATGAAATAGGGCAAGGGGATTCCCCTATTTTTAGCGAAAAAATTTAGGGCTTCCAGTAAAGAAGCTTGAGCTTTGGCGGCGTCTAAAGGAAATTTATCTTCCGAATCAATAACCCCGTCTTTGTCGCTGTCTGCCGCGAGGGGATTAGTTTTAAGATTTATTTCCTCTTTATCCGGAAGCCGGTCGTTATCGCTGTCCGAATTCAAAGGATTTGTTCCGTAAACAAATATTTCATCGTCATTATCCAGGCCGTCGTTATCATTATCCAGATCTTTATTATCGCCCAAGCCGTCTTGGTCAGAATCCCGCCATTCTTTAATATCCAAAGGAAAAATATCAATGCTATCGCGAGCCTTATCTCCATCGCTGTCCGGGTCAAGGGAATCCGTCCCAATGGCAATTTCCTGACCATCGGTCAAGCCATCATTATCGTCATCAGTATCTTTATTATTGCCTACGCCGTCGCCATCGGTGTCCGAATCAACGAAATAATTATCATAAATAGCCTTATCATTGCTTGGATTTTCGTCCGTTAAGTTAGCGGCAAATATCTTGGCTTGAATGTCGTGGCTGCCGGCCGCAACCAGCCAATCAATAAAGACATCGTCGTAAGTGTTTGCTTTAACTGAAATCGGCTGGGGATCGGCAATTTCCTTGCTGTTGTCTAAAAAAACCACAAAACCGTAAACATCGGTATCGCCCAAATTAAAAACTCTGGCAAAAACACGAATTGTTTCTCCAGCCAAAGGTTCGTCTTTGGATAAGGCAATATCGGTAGCGGTCAAAGAAAGATCGGTTTTGGCAAAAGAATCAAAAGAAACTAAAAAGACCGACAGCAAAATAACTGCTGAAATCAGCGAAAAATGAAAAATCTTAGACATTAAACCATTATACCGCAAGATTAAAACCCGACAAATGGGGTTTGTGCTTGACCGAGTCAAGCACAAAGTTTAATATTAAATTATCGGGGTTCGCTGACAAATTGAAAAAGGAGGGAGGCAATGAAAAGATCTTTCACGGGCTGGCGGAATACTTTTTATCTTGAGAGTAAATCTGGTTTTGTCGTCTGGATTTCTATTGTTCTTCTTTATCTGTTCATGGTTGCCCTTGGCAAGAATCCTTCGGGCACGCCTTTTTTTGGATTTAATTCAGACGGCACATTGGCATTCTTGATAACGCTTGCGATTATATTCACATATAGAAAACTTTCGTATTATTATTTCTGCGGAGAATGCTTAAAAGAAGCTGATCGCTCCGATAATTACTGCAGGCAGTGCGGAACAAAATTCCGCGAAATGGACAAACCAAAATAACTAAAAAGGCCGCAGCTTTTAATGCCGCGGCCTTTTACATATCAGCTAAAAACCGACGAATTGGCGGAGCTTGGAAACAGGTATGGCAGAAACCATGCCTCGGCCGTCAATAAAACTTAAACCGACGACATTGCCTTCAATATTGAAAAGAGGGCTGCCGTTTAAAAGAGAACTTTCAAAAATATTAGTTTGAATTAAATCTTTATCAAAAAATTTAATAATGCCCTCGTTAACCATCAGCTCCGGAGTACTGGAGGCAAAATTAAATCCTGCCAAAAAAACTCTTTCCCCGAGCTTAATTTTTTCCAAATCGGCAAAGCCCGCAGTGTGAAGGCCGCTGCCTTCCACTTTTACTAAGGCCAAATTATTTTTAAGATCCCTTTTTAAAACCTGGTACTCCGGCCACTTTTCACCGATATAAAAAGCGAATTTTGATCCCTGGGGCAGAAGGTCGGCTAAAGTTGCCAAAAAGCCGTCGTTGGTGACAACCAGCCCCGAACCAAGAATCATTTTACCTTCTTCTGTTCTTGCCCTAACACCGACTACGGTTTTGGAAATTTTTTCTATGACTTCTTTTAAAGCAATATTTTCCTGGATATAATTCGTGATTTCTTGCCTTTCGGTTACATAAACTGTGGTTTGCTTAGGAAAAAAATAAGGCGACAAAATCTGGTCGGCAAAAATGCCGCCCGCTGTCCCAAAAATGAACACGGCTAAAATTTTGAGAATATTTTTTGACATTCTTGATGCTAATTTTATCTCTGCAAGGCACTCACCTTATCGTTGCTCGGCATTCTAAAGATAATTTTTTCGCCTTCGGCGTCAATCATCACCCTGTCTTTTGCCTGAATCTGGCCGGTAACGATTCTTAAAGCCAAAGGATCCAAAACTAATTTTTGAATCACCCTCTTCAGCGGCCTGGCTCCCAAATTCGGGTCAAAGCCCTTTTCGGCCAAAATATCTTTAACCTGCTGGCTTATTTTTATCTCAATGTCTTTTTGAGAAAGCCGCTCGGCCACTTTTCTTAACTCCAGCTCAACAATCTCTTTGATTTCCGGCTTGCCGAGATGATTGAAGATAACGATTTCGTCTATCCTGTTTAAAAATTCCGGCTTGAAGTTTTCGCGCAGAGCCTCCATAACTTTTCCCTTTAAGTCCTCGCGGTCTTTTCCTTCTTTTCCGGCAAGAAATCCCAAGGAGCTCATTTTGGCAATATGTTCTGAACCTAAATTGGAGGTCATTATTAAAATAGTGTTTTTGAAAGAGGCTGTCCTGCCCTTGGCGTCAGTGAGCCGGCCATCCTCTAAAATTTGCAGAAGAATATTAAAAACATCGGGATTAGCTTTTTCGATTTCGTCAAAAAGAACAACGGCATAAGGCCTTCTTCTTATTTTCTCCGTCAACTGGCCGCCTTCTTCGTAGCCGACATATCCCGGAGGCGAACCGATAATTTTGGAAACCGTGTGTTTTTCCATATACTCGGACATATCCAATCTTACCAAGGCCTTTTCATCGTTAAATAAGAATTCGGCTAAAGCTCGGGCTGTCTCGGTTTTGCCGACTCCGGTCGGTCCCAAAAAAATGAAAGAACCCATCGGCTTTGATTCTTCGGAGATTCCGGCCCGCGACCTTCTGATGGCATTGGAAACCGCCACAATCGCCTCTTGCTGGCCGATAACTTTTTTGGCGAGGATGTCTTCCATTTTTTCCAGTTTTTTGGCCTCTTCCTCTATCAGACGCATTACCGGAATGCCCGTCCAGCGAGACACGACCATGGCCACATCTTCCTCTGATACGTCTTCTTTTAAAAGGCGGTGTTTCTTTTGAAAAGTGGTCAGTTCTTTTTCTTTTTTCTGAATATCCCTTAAAAGCAAGGGCAGACGGCCGTATTTAATTTCAGCCACTTTTTGCAACTCGCCTTCTCTTTGCAATGATTCTATTTGAAAAGTTAATTCCTCCACTTCTTTTCTCATGGCTCTTATCCCCTGGATCAAATCCTTCTCGGTTTTCCATTGAAGTTCCAAATTCTTGGATTTTTCCGTTAAATCGGCGAGCTGCCTGTTAATAACGGTAATTTTCTTTTTTGAAACGGCGCCAGTTTCTGTTTTTAAGGCCGCTTTTTCAATCTCCAGTCTTTGGATTTCCTGATTTAATTGCTCTAATTCCGTCGGCTTGGACTCAATTTCCAATCGCAAAGCCGAAGCCGCTTCATCCATCAAATCAACGGCTTTGTCCGGTAAAAATCGGTCGGTGATATAGCGGGCGGCCAGCTCGGCTGAAGCCACTAGGGCAGAATCTTTTATTTTCACGCCGTGGTGAACTTCATATTTTTCTTTCAAGCCCCTTAAGATGGCTAAGGTGTCTTCCATTGTCGGCTCGGAAACATAAATCGGCTGGAATCTTCTTTCCAAGGCCGGATCCCTCTCAATATATTTTTGATATTCTTTTAAAGTTGTCGCTCCGATGGCTTTTAATTCGCCCCTGGATAAAGCCGGCTTTAATAAACTAGAGGCGTCAATGGCGCCTTCAGCCGCTCCGGCTCCCACTAAAGTGTGAAGCTCGTCAATAAATAAAATATAGCGGCCACCGGATCGGTCAAGCTCTTTTAAAAGGGCTTTTATCCTATCTTCAAATTCTCCGCGGTACCTGGTGCCGGCTATCATGGCGCCCAAATCAAGAGCGATAATTTCTTTGTCTCTTAAAGACTCCGGCACATCGCCTCTGATAATTTTCTGGGCCAAACCTTCAACAATGGCGGTTTTGCCGACGCCGGCCTCGCCGATTAAAACAGGGTTATTTTTTGTCCGGCGGGAAAGCACCTGCATCAGCCGGCGGATTTCGTTATCCCGGCCGATAACTGGGTCTAATTTGCCGATTCTTCCCAGCTGGGTAAGATTTCTGGCATATCTTTCAATCACCTGGTACTTGGATTCCGGTTCGGGATCGGTAATCCTTGACCCTCCCCTAATTTGCGATAAAAGTTTAAGCGCATCCTGATAATTTAATTTGCCAAATTCCAAAGTCGCTGCTCCGCCGCCAGTTTGTAAAAAATTAGCTTTCTCTAAAATTTCTTTTGCCTTTGTGTCAGTACTCAATAAAGCCAAGAAAAAATGCTCTACGGAGATAAATTCGTCTGACATCTTCATTGATTCCTGGCGGGCTGTGTCTAAAACCTTAGCCATGTCTTGAGTTAAATAAAATTGGCCGAAAGTTTGCGGAGCGGCAATAACCGGCAGCCGCTCTATGGCGCCTTGAACTTTTCTTTTTAAACCCTCGATGTCCACTCCCAATTTTTGGAGCAAAGTCAAAACCACGCTTCCTTCTTGCGAGACTAAAGCCAAAAGCAGATGCAGAGCGTCAATTTGTTGCTGCCCTTTTTCCCTGGCTGCGTCCTGCGCCGCCAGCACGGCCTCCTGTGCCTTATGCGTAAAATTACCGTTCATCATCTTTTATCTTATCAAAAAATCAAAAAAAATCAAGAAAAACAAAAAGGGGATGAACATTGTCCATCCCCTTTTCTTTTTATTTACCGAGAATTTGCTGAAATAAATAGCGGCCCGATATCAGCGTCGGAGGTGTTCATGAGCTTTAAGTCCTTCCTCGTAACGCCCCGGCCTTCAGTCTGTAACCCCCTGGTAAGAAGGTAATCTGAAACAGACAATTCTACTATGTAGACATTCTTGCCTTTCAGGTCGGAAACCTGTTTGAAGTTTCCGGTGACGATAACCATGTCGTTGCCGTTGGAATAATCACCAATAATAACACCAGTGGTGTCTACGCCAGCAACGGCAGCCATATTTAGTGCTTCCATGTTCGTCATTAAAACCCCATCAACCTTGCCGGCAACATAGGCTTCCACAGATGGCATATAATCCATCTGTACAACCTCAATTTCAGCATTGAATCTGTCGCCCCATTTCTTAAGAATGCCAGATGATTCTGCGGCATAAAATAATGCCATCCATCCGACATAAATTGAGTTCGCGATTACGAAGTGTTTCTTTGGCCCGGTCACGGTTCGCCAAGTGGGAACTTCCATGTACTTATCCGTGAAGCGTAGTTTCACGTTCCCCTTGTCGCCGAGAACGGTACCATCAGGAAACTGAATCCCGACAGTATCAACGGATTTGGCGTCCTGCCAAAGTCCATTCTCAAAGGAAAACTTTCTTACGAGGTCCATTACCTCAATCAGCTTTTTGCTGCGGGCAAATCCCGCGGCATCAGCCGGTTTCCAATACATATATGTAGTTTTCAGTTGTCGTTTGTAGGAATCGAGGGAAGTGCCTGATTTTTCTGCCATGGCAGTTAAGGCTTTGGTGGCTTCCGGTCCATCGCCCTGCATCAGTGCCAGGGTCTCATACCAAGCACCGGCAAGCGCCATAGCTAATTCGGGATTTTTTTCAACAACATCCGTCCTTAAAAACGTTATGTCCAGGATCTCATTGGGTATCTTAGATGAGTCAAAGATCACCTTCGCTTGCGGAACCTGGTCAAGTATCTCCAGGGCGATGGGATTCCATGTTACCACCGCCTCTACTTTGTTATTATTCGTACAGGCCATCGGCGCCAACAACGTCCACAACATTGTCAAGAGCACCGACACTATTGTTATTGGGTAAAATCTCTTTAATTCCCTCATGTTCCCTCCTTTTATTTTTTTGTTTGACTCATTTTTATCGGTTAACCGATCAAATCATTATTCGCACCCCTTCTTTCTGTCTTCATAATAAACGATCCATATATAACTATGACTCGGACTGCCTACGGGGATTATTTTTTTATCCGGATGATCGTCAACCCATTTTTGGGTGGCAGCAATAAAAAAATCGTAACCGTAGGCCGCATTACTGCCCTTAACAGCATCTATTACGAAAAAGTTTTTACCGTTATCATGCAGCAATGGTTCCTCTTTAACGGCCGATTCCTTAACTTGTTCTTCTGCTTTCTTGAGATCCTTCTCCGGATTTACGCAGGCAAATAAAGCCCCGACCATAACAATTATCATCACCATGATACCAACCAAAATCAGACGCCTTCTTTTCATTATTCCCTATTCTCCTTTCAATGAGCATTTTCTGCTCTTATATCGCAGACTGCTTATATTACCACCTTAAATATTTTTGTCAAGGACGAAATCGCCTTGACGCTGAGCGAAATCGAAGTGTCAAGAGCAAAAATAAAGAGGGGTGTTTTTTCACCCCTCTTTGGATAATTATTTTTCGGGCCCCGTATCTGCAAATTGCCACCAATCGCCGGAATATTGAATTATAAACCCGGGCGTAGATATTTCAGGCCCCCAATTAGTCGGCTGCGAAGACGACAATGAACTTCTAATGCCCTTGATTGTCGAGGGCAGAGTCTCCGACTTTGGCGTATATTTGTAGTTTTCAGCTATCCTATCATAGGGCACCGAAATTATTCTCAATATCTTTAAGCTTGAAGGATGAGAATCATCTACCTTACCCTCAAGCTTAATTTCAAAATAACGAGGCTCTATTGGTTTCCACAAATAATACTTATTTTCATCTAACATGATATCCCCTTTTTCGTC
>JAUSHA010000017.1 GCA_030648815.1 bacterium
ACCAGCAATAACTGGGAATACAACCGATTTGTTTCGGAAAAAGAACAATCGCCTATCACCAACAGATGCCGGATTTGTTATGTTTCCCACAATACGGATTACAAACTTCAGCTGGAATTGACAGCTTATTCCCTGGGTGGCCAGAAAAGAACCACCATTTCCGGCGAACCGATGCACGAGGACCCGAATTTGAGATTCGCGGCCTCTGTCGGAGTAGTCCTTCCACGGCTTCCTCACACCGAAAAACTAACACCCATTGAAACAATGAAACTGGAAGCCGGAGAAATAGCCGGCGAAAAGGGCGTAAAAACCTTGGCGGAGGTTAAAGAAACCGCCAATGCCAATCCCGATGTTACCAAAAGATGGGGACAAAAAGGTTTGGGCCACAGGGATTTGGGCAGAGCCCTTCAAATACTCGGAGCCATGCCGGAATCCAATGAAGGAAATTGTATGTTTGCCAAAGATGTTTTTAAGGCGCTTGAGCGGGTAATCCTTGATTATGTCAGCGAAGCTGCTGATCGCGATAAATATATGAAGGACTTAAAAACCGCGAGAAAACTTTATCGCGGACAGGTTAAAACCACGATTTTTAACGCTTATCGCGATGACCCGCAAGCGATAAGCAAGGATGTGATGCTTTACGTCAATATGGTCATCGGGATGGACGCGGAAGACCTTGGTCCGAACAACGAATGGAAATACAGAGATCCTCAAACAAAAGAGATGAAACCCATCAAAATAAACGGGAAATATATAGATAGCGTAGAGGGACGGCTTGGGCTGACCAATAACGAGAAAAAAGAATCCTTTCGAAACACAATCCGCAAAATTTACGGCCAGAAGGTTTCCACAAATCCCAATTACGATTTTACGGACAATCAAGAGTTAGTTAGGGCCGTAACCGATGTGCGTTTGGAATCCGATGTGGCCGGAGCCGGCAGTTTGCTCGGAGCTTTAGCAAATAGAACCAATGAAGAAAATGTAAAAATTTATAACCGGATGATAGAAACGATGCAAACCAAGCTGGACTATTGCCAAACGTGCGCGCAAAAGACCATTGAGTACTTCTGCGAGAAGGAAGATGAGAATTAAGCAAATAGGCCGGGCGCCTGCCTGCCAACGAGCAGGTTCAGGCCCCGGCTTTTTTACTAATCAAAAAAGGAGGCGCTCATGGAATCATTTGAAGACCTTTTAAAAAGGGACGAACAAAGAGAAAAAGACGGATTTCCAAAAAAGATAAAAATTAAACGGATGTTGGCCGGGCATGACAGGGTGATTGTGGTGCCTATCGTAGAAGAGGAAAAACTTGTTCATGGGGAATTTGAACCAACCGCCAAACGCGAAGGTGGCTTGCCCGGACACGGCGATGGAGAAATCGGCGACATAATTGAGGAAATACCGAATAGCGGGAATGGCGAAGGCCAGGGGGAAGGCGAAAGCGAGGATCCGCAAGCCGGTCAGGGACAAGGCGAACACGGAATTGAAACTGAAGTTTATGAAATGGGAAAATCGCTATCGGAAAAATTTAAGCTCCCCAACTTGAAAGAAAAGGGAAAGAAAATTCCCACTGATGAGTACGTTTATGATTTGACCGACAGGCATAGGGGCTCCGGCCAGTTTCTGGATAAAAAGGCGACACTCAAAAGAATCATACGAACCAACGCGGCTCTCGGCCGTATTGATAAGGATAACATTGACGCGTCAAAACTTATTGTGGGACCGCAAGACAAAGTTTATCGGGTTCTCTCGCGAGAAAAGGTCTGGAAATCACAGGCAGTTGTATTTTTCCTCAGGGACTATTCCGGTTCCATGTCCGGTGATCCGACTAAGATAATAGTGGCCCAGCATATGATGATTTATTCCTGGCTTTTGGTTCAGTATGAAAAATTGGTAATCCCAAGATTTATTGTCCACGATGAGGAAGCTAGGGAAGTTTCGGTTGATGATTATTTCAAGATTTCTACCGGCGGTGGCACTTATATCGCTTCCGGTTACAATGAAATCAACAATATAATTGATGGCGAAAACCTTGCCCGAGATTACAACATCTATGTTTTCCAGGGCACCGATGGTGAAGATTCCGACTCGGAAGGCGATGACGCGATTCCGGAAATTGAAAAAATTCTCGGATATGTAAACCGCATGGGCGTCTGCGTAATAAAACATCCCGGTCGCGGAGAAAAAGAAAGTGAATTTGAACAATACATTAAGAGCGGCGATTTCTTGGATAAAAAAGACCTGTTTAGAATACATATTATGTCCGGTAAAGGCGTGACCGATGAAAAAAACATTGAAGCCGTTAAGGCGCTCATAGCTCAGGATTAGGAGGAAAAATGGAACTGATAGACCAAAAAACAAAAAAAATCATGGAAGAATGCAAGGTCAGGGCAAGGGCCGCCGGATTGCAGATTTGCGGAGAAACATTGGAATATATCGTTACTAACCGGGACTTGTTGGAACTTTCCCCCAAAGTAATGATTCCCACTTTATACGACTTCTGGGTTGATGATGTGGAGGTTATCGGCAACAAATGGATTTATGAGGCCTATCCGCATAACCCATACGAAACGGTCATTAACACGAGGCCGGCAATTTCGTTCTACAATGACAACAATCCTGACTGGCTAAACGTGATGATTTTCTACCACGTCCTAGGTCATATAGATTTTTTCCAGAATAACGTGGCTTTCAAAAAAACTTGGGACGATGATTTTTGCGGCCAGGCATTGGCGGACAAACGGCTTTTAAACCGAATCCGCGAAGAAATGGGAGCCGAGAAAAGATGGGTTGACTACGTCGTTGAATTCGCGAGGTCTCTGGATAATCTGGTCGGCTATTACGAGGAACATGAGGAAACGGACAGGGGCGCGATACATGGCATCTTGGGGACGTTCTCTGAAAAAGTAAACTTTTATTTTGGCGAATTTTTAAGGAAGCATTATGACGAAAAAGACGTGGGATTAAAATTTTACCACGATGAAATGGAACGTTATAATCTGAGCTTGGGTCAGTTCGGCCAAAAACTGGGCGAAGCATCCTTTTTTGACGATTACAAATTCAGGAGTAAATTCCCGGAATTCAACAGTGTTTTCAAAAAACACCAAGAAAAAAAAGAAAAAACAAAAAAGCCCAAGGATATACTGCAATTTCTCATGGAAAATTCTACATTCATAAACAGAGAAGAAAACAAGTGGATGAAGGATGTGCTCCAGATAGTGAGAAGAACCTCGCTGTTCTTCCAACCCCAGATAAGGACAAAGATCTGCAATGAGGGCTGGGCCAGCTTGTGGCATGAGAGATTATTCATGGCCGATGAAAGAATCAACGGCCACGAAGTAGGTTTTGCCAGAGTTAATTCAGGGGTTCTATTAGAACCTAAATTGGGACTAAATCCGTATATTACCGGCATGCACCTTTTTGGATTTATTGAGGAACTGGCCGAAAAAGGGAAATTGTCTTATGGGTACCAGTTGCTAAAAAACATGGAGCAAAGGAAACGCTTTGACTTAAACCTAGGAAAAGAAGCAGGCAAAAATGCTCTGTTTGAAGCCCGGGGAAATCTGGACGATTCTTTGCTGGTAAATTTCCTTTCTGACGATGATTTCCAGGACTTTGTTAACAAATATAATCTTTTCATTGCCGGTACGAGATTAAACCGGGAAAAAGAAGTCGTTGAAATCTACATCAAGTCCAGGAATGGCAAAGAATATCGCAAGATGCTTAACAATATTCTATATCACCCGCCTTATTATAAGCTTGAAAATAAGGAGGGCGAATTGCGCTTTAATCATATCTTTGAAGGCAGGGCATTGGTTACCAAATATATTCCGGCGGTTTTGAGGGGCTTTGCTTATCTATGGGACGGCAAGGTCACACTTGAAACAACCGAATTTGAAATGGAACCGATTGGCAATCTGGCACAGTTGCTTATGCTTCAAGATACGACGTGGCAACCGGAATATAAAAAATCGCGCGTACTCTATGCCTGCGAAAACAAGAATATAAGCAGAACCGTTCTTGATGAAGGGAGCAAATAATGGAAGAAACGGAAAAAGCTCTTGAGTCGTTAAGAATGGAACTTGAAAGCAAGGAAAAAAGGACGACTCTAAGTTTTATGGAGTTCCTGGAAATTACAAGGAAAGAACCCGAAAGGGTTCTGCGGAATATCTTTCAACTATTCCACGATATGATTAAAAGTTACGCCGGCGAAGGGGTGAACGAAAACCCCGACGATCCGGAATCGATCGGCTTTGTGAAGTATGACTGCTCAAAAATTTTCATTGACGGGGCCGATAATCCGTTTTTTGCGGACAGACTTTTTGCCAATAGATTTATAAGACAGGCGGAAAGCTTGAGACAGGGTTCCCAGCAGAATCGGATATATGTTTACGAGGGTCCGCACGGATGCGGCAAGAGCACATTCTTAAACAACCTTCTCCGGACATTTGAGAAATATACGAATACGGCAGAGGGGCAAAGCTTTGAAATCTTTTGGGAAGTAGACGGGGAACACGCTAAGAAGATGGGAGTTCCTTGTCCCAGCCACGACCACCCTATTTTGCTCATTCCTAAAAGTTATCGCATTGATTTCCTGGATAAATTATTATCCAAAAAAATGACTGAACTAAAGCATAAGTTCTCCCGCGAAAAAGAGTACGAATGGCTATTTAAGGACGAGGTTTGCACAATCTGTAAGTCGCTCTTTGGGGCTTTGTTTGATAAGCTTGGCTCTCTTGATAAGGTTCTGGGCATGGTCAAGGTCAGACCTTATAAATTTGATAGGCGTTTGGGTGAGGGCATCAGTGTTTTTAATCCGGGCGACAGGTCAAAAAGAGAAATCAGTTTAAGCGACAAGCAGATCCAGGAAAAACTTGACCATATTTTCGGGGCCAATCTGGTAAGATATACGTTTTCACCGCTTGCCAGAACGAATAACGGCATTTATGTCCTAATGGATATCAAGTCCAACAACAAGGAACGGCTTTTGGAACTTCACAATGTTATCAGCGAAGGCGTGCACAGAGTTGACAGCATAGAAGAGCGCATAAATTCACTCTTTTTCGCCCTGATGAATCCGGAAGATAAAAAAAGCATAGATGAAAAAAGGACAGAATCGTTTCAGGGAAGAATTCAATACAACAAAATTCCTTATGTAATGGAGGTGCTGACCGAGGTCAAAATTTACCGCAGTATTTTCGGAGAGGAAATTGATGTTAAGTTTCTTCCGAGAATCCTGGAAAATTTTGCGAGAGTTATAATTTCCTCGCGCATGAATACTGATTGCAAACCGCTGAAAGAGTGGATTCCGGATATTGGGAAATACAAGAAATATTGTGACGAAAACGGTCTCTTATTGCGAATGGAAATATACGGGGGAACTATTCCGCCCTGGCTATCAGAAGAAGATAAAAAGAAATTCGCGGCAAAAGTCAGAAGAAAATTAATCGCGGAAGCAGAAAATGAAGGGGATAAAGGATTTTCCGGCAGAGAGTCGGTCAGGTTATTCAGCGATTTTTTCAGCCGTTACGGCTCCAGACTTAATCTGATAAACATGAATAACGTTTCTGATTATTTCAAAAATAGAATAGGCAAAAATCAAGGCAGCGAACAAATACCGCCAAACTTCATTGGTTCACTGATAAACTGGTACGATTATGTGGTATTAAATGAAGTAAAAGAGTCCCTTTATTTTTACAACAAAGAACAGCTTTCGGAAGATATTCTGAATTACCTATACGCCGTTAACTATGACCCGGGAAATAAAGTTAAATGTAAATTTACCGGCAAAGAAATAGAAGTTACGGTTGAGTTCTTCAAAGTAATAGGCGGATATATTTCCGGAAAACAGCTGGATGAAAGTGGCGCTCTGGATTTAGCCCGTATTGTCCAAAAAAAGTACACGAAAATCGTTGCGCAGGGCTATAAGGAAATAGTGGAAACGGATTTATATCAGGAATTATTAGCTTCCTACGCCAGAAACCTTAAAGAAAAATCGTTCCAGCCATTTCTTGAAAATGAAAATTTCCACGAGGCAATAAAATTATTCGGAACAAAGGAATTTGATACCCTTGACACCAGGTTGAAAGAGTATGCCTCTTATATGATTAAAAATTTGGCCGACAAATTCAATTACACCGAACAGGGGGCAAAAGAAATCGGTCTCTACGTAATAGACAGAAAACTGACTAAGAAGTTTTCTTAACGCGGAATATTTCCGCGTTTTTTATTTTAAAAAATTTTCCTGGCTAATTGGTAAACTAAATACCAGAATTTTGATATCGGCAAATCAAATGAGCCGGGGTATTCAACGGTCTGGCCGGACCAGCCAAGTTTGAAGCGGGTAACGCCGGGCCATTTGCGGGCATCAATACCCCAGAGGTCGTACTGTTTCAGTCCCTCCGCCTTCAGTTGTTTTATTATATGCCAGTGCAGAGCGTATGGGGCCATCAGCGAGTGACATTCATAATCAGACGCGCCATGAAGATAATAACCGGCATCGCCATAAATTAATATCAAAGCCGCGGCAATCGGCTCGCCCTGAGCTTTGCCGAAGGGCTTGCCGTCATGCTTGGCAGAATACAGTTTTGTCTGAAATCCGCTATAGTCAAACATTTTTTTATAGTATTCGGCCGGGTGCGGGTTAAACCTATCTCGTTTGGCGGTTTTTTTAAGCAACCGCAGGAAGGAGTCAACATTGCCGTCTTCACCGACAACTACGCCATGTTTATCGGCAACTCCAATGTTATATCTGGTTTTATGGTGCATAGCCGTCAATAGCTCATCTT
>JAUSHA010000020.1 GCA_030648815.1 bacterium
ACGGGTCCAGCCAAAGGACCTCTCCCCGCCTCGTCTAATCCGGCCACGCATTTAAATCCCTCCTTCCATAACTTTTTTTCTTCTAAAAATGTCGGGCAAATCATCTTTTAATTATATCATCTAAAATTTAATACCGCACTGTTTTATGGTGCGGTATCTTTTTTTGTCACCGTTAAATTGCGATTGCATATAGAACGGTGAGCGTCCCCATCACTCCAACCATGGCCCAGAATCCCAAGAACCCTAAAAAAAATACAAATTCCCTATCGTCCACCTGAGCCCTCCTTATTTATTTTATACTTAAAGTATAGCACGCTATATCAAAATTGTCAATAGCTTGTGAATTCACTAAATAAAAAATCCCGACTTGTTGTCGAGAAATATGCGGGGAGGAAGCGAATTGAACGCGCTCCCTCCCGCAGCCTTTTTATTTTGCTCCCAGAGCTTTTTCCCGGGAGGATCTATGTACTTACGTCAATAGAATCACCTCCTTTTTCTTAACCCTCTTTCAAAGAGAGCTTGATGGGACATTAGTCCCGCGGGGCCGGGTTAAAGTGCTTTTAAAACATTGGGGTGCTGTTGGGGACAAAAAATCGCCTCCGCATATAACATCACCTCCTTTTCTTTTTAATACACTGCTATTATACACCCGCCACAAATTTTGTCAAGGTTGCGGCAAGTTTGGGAGATGATATACTGAAATAATTATTATGCAAAAATTTACCCACTTGCATGTTCACTCTCACTATTCTTTGCTCGACGGTTTGCCGAAAATAGATGAGCTTTTAAATTACGTCAAAGAATCGGGCATGGACTCCGTAGCTTTAACCGACCACGGCGTTTTATACGGAGCCGTGGAGTTTTACAAAAAAGCCAAAGCCATGGGCATTAAGCCGATCATTGGCGCCGAGCTTTATTTGGCTTTTGAAGGAATGCATCAGGAGAGGCCGGGCATTGATGATAAAAAATACCACATAGTGCTTCTGGTAAAAAATGAGGAGGGATATAAGAACCTGGTCAAGCTGATCACTAAAGCTCACTTGGAAGGCTTTTATTACAAACCGAGGATTGACGAAGAATTGCTGGCCCAGCACGCCAAAGGATTGATCGGCCTAACCGCCTGCATACAGGGAAAAATTCCCAGGCTGATTCTGGCCAAAAAAATAAAGGAAGCCGAAGAGCTGGCCATAAAATATAAAAATATTTTTGAGGAAAACAGCTTTTATCTGGAAATACAAAATCACCCTAAAATTCCTGAACAGCAAAAAGTAAACGACGCTCTTATCGCTTTTTCCAAAAAATTAGGCATCCCTTTAGTGGCCACCCAAGACGCCCATTATTTAAGGCCGGATGATGCCGAAGCCCAAGATGTTTTAATGCTCATAAATACCGGAGCCGACATCAATGACCCGGAAAGGTTAAGCATGAAAGAGGAAGATTTTTCTCTAAAATTACCCCAAGAGATGATTGACGCTTTTCATGATGTTCCCGAAGCCATTGAAAATACGCAGAAAATAGTCGAGATGTGCGATTTCGAATTCGAGCTTGGCAAAACCAAACTTCCCCATTTTGAATTACCCGATGAAAAAAATACTGATGATTTCTTAAAAGAACTCTGCTATCAGAAACTGGAAAAAAGATATCCTAATCCTCCCAAGGAAATTATTGATCGGTTAGAGTACGAACTTTCAGTCATCAAGCAAACCGGATATGCTTCGTATTTTTTGATTGTTCAAGATTTTGTTAATTGGGCCAAAGAAAGCAGAATCGTCGTCGGCCCCGGCAGAGGTTCAGCCGCCGGTTCCATTGTTTCCTATATTCTCAACGTAACCAACGTAGACCCGATGAAATATAATCTGGTATTTGAAAGATTTTTAAATCCGGAAAGAATCGCTTTGCCCGATATTGATTTGGACTTTGCCGACAGAAGAAGAGACGAAGTCATAGAATACGTCGCCCAAAAATACGGCCGGGATAAGGTAGCCCAGATAATCACTTTCGGAACCATGGCCTCAAAAGCCGTTATCAGAGATGTAGGCAGAGCGCTTGGCTATGCTTACAGCTATTGCGACCAACTGGCCAAAATGGTTCCCCTCGGTTTGACTTTAGATCAAACGCTTAAGAACGTAGAAGAATTTCGCCAGCTGTACGAAGGCGATGCTCAAGCTAAAAAACTGATTGACCTGGCGAAAAAACTGGAAGGCGTGGCCCGCCACGCTTCAACTCATGCCTGCGGAGTGGTAATTTCCAAGGACCCCCTGGAAAATATCGTTCCCTTGCAGCATCCGACGCAAAACGACCAAACAACCATCGTTACCCAATACGAAATGCACGCCATAGAAGATTTGGGCCTCTTAAAAATGGACTTCTTGGGACTTAAAAATTTAACCATCATTGAAGACACTCTGGCCAGAATTTACAAAGTCCATAATCAATCAATTAATATCGATACTCTCACATTAGATGATGAAAAAACATACGAACTCCTGCAGAGAGGCGATACCACAAGCGTCTTTCAACTGGAGTCCGGCGGCATGCAAAGATACCTCAAACAATTAAAGCCCACCGAACTTGAGGATATTATTTCCATGGTTGCCCTCTACCGGCCCGGCCCCATGGATTCAATCCCTGATTTTATTGCGGCCAAACACGGAAAAAAGAAAATAACTTATTTGCACCCTTCCTTAAAACCGATCCTGGAAAAGACTTACGGCGTTATCGTCACCCAAGATCAAGTTTTGGAAATCGCCCGTTCTTTTGCCGGTTTCAGCTATGGCCAAGCTGATATTCTAAGAAAAGCTGTAGGTAAAAAAATTAAAAAACTCCTGGATGAACAGAAAGAAAAATTTATTACCGGGGCTAAAAATACCCATAAAATAGAGACGGAGATGGCCGAAAAGGTTTGGAACTTTATTGAGCCGTTCGCCAGATACGGCTTTAACCGGGCGCATGCGGCTGCCTACGCCACTATCGCCTACCAAACCGCCTGGCTAAAGACACATTACCCGGTAGAGTTTATGTCAGCGGTTTTAACTTCGGAAAAGGCGGATATTGAAAGGATCTCCGTTCTGATTGAAGAATGCAAAAAAATGGGCATTGAAGTTTTACAGCCGGACATCAATGAAAGCTTTATGAACTTCAGCGTAGTGCCGGAAAAACATAAAATCAGGTTCGGTCTTTTGGCTATCAAAAATGTCGGGGAAAAAGTCGTGGAAGCCATTTTACAGGAAAGAAAAAGCCAAGGTCATTTTTCTTCTATAGGCGACTTCGTTTCCAGGGTGGGATCAAAAGATTTGAATAAAAAATCTATGGAAAGCATGGTTAAGGCCGGCGTTTTTGATAATTTCGGCGAAAGAAACCAGCTTTTGCAAAATATGGAAAAACTTTTGGAACAGGCAAGGGAAGCTCAAAAAAATAAAAATGACGGCCAAAAGGGGCTCTTTGATACGCTGGCCAGCGCCCAGCCTGCCAAATGGAGTATAAAACTCACAGCCGTTCCGCCTTCCCCGGAATCGGAAAAATTAAAATGGGAGAAAGAATTACTCGGTCTTTATATCTCGGGGCATCCCCTCAAAAACTACCGAAAAATTTTGGAAGAAAAGTGCCTGCCCATTGCGAATGTGTCGCAGGATTTGGCGGGCAGGGTGGTGAGAATCGGCGGAGTTGTCTCCAGTATTAAAAAAATTATCACCAAAAAAGGTCAGCCCATGCTTTTCGTTAATTTGGAAGACGAAGTCAGCCGCATTGAATTGGTCGTCTTTCCTTCGGTACTTGAGAATTATCCGGCCATGTTTCAGGAAAATAAAGTTGTCTTTGTTTCGGGCAAAGTTGACTTTCGCGACAATGTCCCCAAAATCATCTGCAACACCGTCGAAGAAATCGTGGAGGAGTAATTCAAAATGTTCGACGTCGATGTTCAACGTTAAAGGTTAAAGGTTAAACGATCGCATTATACCAAAAAATCGCCTCCTATACGAGACGGCTGGAATCTGCTCCGAATGTGAACGTACTTAGAACCTTTGATTGGAAGGAAATAAGGGAAGAATTAAAGGAATTAATTTTTGTATAAAAAAAGAACTCCTGACAACTATTGACCAGAAGTTCTTTTTCTGGGTTGTCAGGAGCTATTTAACGAAGTATTTTAAAAATCGCCTCATAAGGAAAATCAGTATTATCGTAGATAGATTTTACTTTCCCAATTACTTGACAACCATCGCCCGCCTCTTTAATCAGTTGGTCCAAACGAGATAAACTCTCCCGTCTGTTCCAACCGTAAATATACCCGCCCCCGACTTTTTTAATCGCTGCCTTGTAAACGCCTTTTTCTGTAAATACCGAGAATACTTGCCAACCCTCCTTGTCCTTCTCTTTAAATAACTCCATCAATTCAGGTAGACTACTACTACCTATGTAACTGTAACCCTCTTCTTCTTTCGCCATTATCCAGATCCTTTCATTTCCCGATTTATGTCAAAATAATAGTATATAAATTTAGATATGTCAAGAGCTGAAAATTAAAAGCCCTGCTGTCTTAAATAAGCGGGGCTTTTTATTTTTGCTACTCTTCTATGGGAATGGAATAAACCACCCCAAAAAATTACCTAGAGACTTATCCTCTATGGAAAAGTACTCCACCGTAAATGGTATACCCCATCTTTGGTCTAACACCAAACTAATCTTCCTTTCTTTATCAGGTATAATCGCGCAGGACTTGACTTGAGCCATATCCCAACAAGGAGGCGCACAGACAATCTTGTAGGGCAATTCATTAAATCCGACGCCGCAATCTCCTAAAGCCAGACCGGGATCAATAAAAACTATTCCATCTCCATTCATATCTCCTCCTTTTAAATCTTTTTATATTCCAATGATAACACGAAACACGAATGCGTCAAGAATTTTAGTTCAAAACGAATAAGACGCTGCTACCACCTTGGTAACAGCGCCTTTATTTTTTTCCTCCTTATCTTCTCCCCCTCTTCTTCTTTCCACCTTGGGTAAGCACCGGTCTTATAATCCACCATAGACCGAATACTATTACAGCAAGTACCAGGAGAGAATATAATAGGCCCCATAGTCGCCCCGTGGCCAATAAAATGGATACAAAGACGACTCCTATGTATATCCACCAAGTTACTGGGCCCAATCTGCACTGGCAATATAAGAATCGATGCAGTGCCCTGAGGAGCAGTACTGCTCCCATCAGGACCTCCCATAAAATTATCCCCACCCATCTACCGATGGACAAGATCACTCCCCTTATCGTCATATTCGCTCCTTTTTTTAAATAACTAATTTCGCTATCATCGCATCAACTTTTGCGACGAACTTACGCCATGTCTTCAGGGAATATACCCTGGTGACTGGATCCCCGAACTGCACCGATATAAAACCGTTGCCGACTCGCCTTATAGACACCCGCTCATTATTGATATGCCCGTGAACTGCTGATTTTCTCAATCTTCTCCTCCTTAATGAACTATTTTTTCACGCTTCGGGTTATAATTTTTATATTCTAACCTGAAGTATGAAGGGAATCCGATAATCCGGTTTGGATTCCCTTTTTTGTCCGTGAATTTTTGTAGCTACATGTTGCACCTCCTACGATATCAAACTTACCGGTACAAAAACCAACGAGAATCGTTGGTCCGGAGAAACGCCTCTATTTTTCTAAGCGTTTCCTCTATGTCTACAGTCCCGGTCTCGAACCTGACCGGGACATACTCGGCGGAGGGATCAAAATTAACGCATACCTTACCGCCAAGCGTGGCCTGAAGTTCCCTAGCCATCGTCTCCCCCATTTTCACACGGGGGAAAATCAATGTCTTTACTCCAGCATTAAACACGTCCACTACCACCGCCCGTCCCCCGATCATAAAATTCGGACTCATCTTCAGAATCATTTTCCACTCCTCTAATTTATGGTTCCCGATTTATGTCAAAATAATAGCATATAAATTTAGATATGTCAAGAGCTGAAAATTAAAAGCCCTGCTGTCTTAAATAAGCGGGGCTTTTTATTTTTACTGCTATTCTTTTAAAGGTAGAAGGGAACGGGATAAACCACCCCAAAAGATTACCGCATGGTTTACTGTCAAAAAAGGAATACTCCACTATAAATGGAATCCCCCATCTTTGATCTAATACCATGGCACTTTTGACTAGTGCTAAATCCCACTCTCTTGGCGCGCAGGGAACATAATGCGGCAAGTCGAAATCAAAACCATGAATCAGGACCAATACGGGATCAACAAAAACCACTCCATCTCCGTTCATGTATCCTCCTTTTGAAATTTTTTTATTTTGTATTCCAACGATATCATAATTTCGGAAATAGTCAAGATTTCTGGAAGTCGGACTCCCACGCAAATTTGAGTGGG
>JAUSHA010000031.1 GCA_030648815.1 bacterium
TTGAGTGGAGTCCGACTCCGCTAAATCTTGAGCGTAGTCGGACTCCACTCAATTTAAAATTAAAGGGAGAATTTAATCTTTATAATGCGGCTGCGGCGGTTTCCGTCGGTTTGTCGCACGGGATCAGCCTTGAAATCTGTAAAAAGGCCGTAGAGATGATGGAAAGCGTGCCCGGCAGGATGGAGTTGGTTGTCAAAGAACCGTTCAGAGTTTTTGTTGATTATGCTCACAATCCCGACGCTCTGGAAAAAATTTATCAGGCAATTGACGGCCGTAAGATTTGCGTATTAGGTTCAGCCGGAGGGGGGAGAGATAAATGGAAGAGACCAGAGCTTGGCAGAATCGCTTCTAAATATTGCGAAGAGATTATTCTAACCAACGAGGACCCATATGACGAAAATCCGCAAAGTATTCTTGATCAAATTGAAGGCGGATTTTCGCAAATCCAAAATCCAAAATCCAAAATCCAAAAAGTTTTAGATAGAAAAGGGGCGATTAAAAAAGCTTTAAGCTTGGCCAAGCCGGACGATGCGGTCATTATTACCGGCAAAGGTTCAGAGCCCTGGATGTGCGTGGCCGGCGGAAAAAAAATTCCCTGGAGCGACAAAGCAATAGTCCTTGAATTGTTGACACGCTTGCCTTAAAGGATAATATACTAAAGTAACTGAGTTATTTGATATATAGGAGGGAAGTTGAATGAGCCAAGGAATCGGGCACTTTGTTTTTGGCGTCGGCGCAACGACAGGAGTTTTGATGGCCACGGGGCTGGATAAGAAAATAAAGAATACCGAGCCAATAAGAATTGCCGGAGGAATTTTTGCCATGATTCCCGATGCCGGAAAATTAATTCCCTCTTTGGATTTTTTTCATGACGGCTGGCCGGCGGACATATTCTGGCTCCATAATTTTCTTGACAATACATTCGACCCGAAAGACACTGCCTTAAATTCCTTTTGGCTGATTGTTTTCATGCTCGTCACGCTGATTATTTTCTGGTTAAAAAACAAAGGCCGTACTTAACATAAGCGCGGCCTTTTTGTTTTATCTGCGAAATTTCCTTGCTAAAAGTAAAAAGTTTTGCTAACCTGAAATATATGAAAATTCAAGGTATTTTTAATTTGGCGATCAAGATGGGTACTGATGCCGATTTAAGGGGCAAGGAATCGGTGGAAAAGTTTTTGCAAAGGAAGAAAACGAGATACGACAGATTATCGGACAAAGAAAAAGAAGAGTTTGATAAGGATGCTTTGGAAAATCCTTATTTGGATTCAAGGATTTTGCACGTTTCAGAAGATAAAGAAATAAAAAGAGTCATGGTGGGTATTGATATTGACCCCGCTGAAATTTTGTTGGCAAAAGAATTGGGTAATATTGACTTGGTCATCGCCCACCATCCTCGCGGAAAATCCTTGGCTTCGCTTCACGACGTTATGGAAATGCAGTGCGAGATTTTGGGTTTATACGGGGTTCCGGTTAATGTTGCCGAAGGCCTGATGAAACAAAAAATCGCCGAAGTGGCTCGCGGGATAAGCGGCATTAACCACCAGAGGCCCATTGATGCCGCCAGGTTGGCAGGCGTTAATTTGATAAACATTCATACTCCTTGCGACAATCTGGCCGCCAGATTTTTAAAGGATAAGATTGCCCAAAGAAATCCCGAAAGAATAGAAGACCTGGTGAGTTTCTTAAAAGAGATCCGCGAGTATAAAGAGGCCATCAAAATTGGCGCCGGTCCTGAAATTTTCGTCGGTTCTCCCGAAAATCGCTGTGGGAAAATTGCCGTTACTGAAATCACCGGAGGCACCGAGGGTTCTCCAAAGCTTTATGAAAAAATGTCCAACGTCGGCGTAGGCACTGTAGTTTCCATGCACCAATCGGAAGAGCACCGAAAAGAAGCCGAAGCCGCCAACATCAACGTAGTTATCGCCGGGCATATCTCTTCCGATTCTTTGGGTGTAAATATCTTTCTAGATGAACTGGAAAGGCAGGGGATAGAGATAATTCCCTGCTCCGGCCTCATCCGCGTTAAACGCTTTTAGGGTTGTGCGAGCCGGCCGAAAGGCCGGTTTTTTATTTGCGCCAAATGCCCACAAAAGGTTAAAATGTATTAATGGAAACAAAACCAAGGAAAATTTGTTTTGTCGGAGCGCCAAGCACGGGCAAAAGCACCCTGGCTAAACTTCTCACCGAAGAACTGATAAAAAATAACTATTCGGTTGAATTTGTGGGAGAATTCGCCAGAGATTTTATTATCGAACACGGCGCAATCAACAGCCCGCAGGACCAGCTTTCCATTCACCGCGTTCAAAGGGAAAAAGAAAAATTAGCCTGCAGCCGCAATCCGGAATTCGTCGTCTGTGATACCCCGAGCTTCCTTTCCCATATTTATTTCGATTTTTTAAAAGACAAGATTCCCGATAAAAATCAGACCGAAGAATTGAACAAAAGCGAAAAAGAGATTCGGCAAGAAATAAACAATGAAATAAACAGTTACGAGTTTGTATTTTTTCTGTCGCCGGAATTCCCCACCCAAAAAGACGGTATCAGGCTCTATACCGACGATGTGGAAGAAATTTCCAATCGGATGCGAGGATTTTTAAGCTTTCATAACGTCAAACATCACGAGTTGAAGGGAACAGTAAAAGATAGGGCCGGTAAGGCCTTAAAGATTATTTTGAGTTAAGACAACATTTTCACCATATAGGTTTTTTTCAGCTGGTAGCCGAGTGTTCTCCAATATCCGCGAACGCCTACGCCGGAAATAACGGCTATTTTTTTTGCAGAGAATTCTTTTCGAGCTATTTTTTCCGCTTCCTCGACCAACTTTCTTCCCAGTCCTTTGTGTTGCGGGGAATTGAATGAAGTCCGACTTCCTTCAATGGTCTGGAGCTGGCCGTAGGTATGAATTTCGCGGATGACGGCTATGCCGTCAGAATTGATTCGTAAACGAAGCAGACTATAGAGTCGTCCGGGATGGTTTGCGTCTTGGGCGCAAAAAGATAAGAATATTTCTTTGCCACCGGAGGCGTCGTAGTTTTCGCGGAATAAATATATTTTTTCTTTGGGATCATAATTTCCTTTTACTTCGCGGCAACGTATGCACTTGCAGTTACCTGCTACTATTTGCCGTAAATTGGAAATTTTAGCCGGCCCGGCTACGATACTATGAGAAGGGATATCTCTGGCGATTCTTTGGATTCTGACGTAAGAGGGGATTATTTTTTTAATGGATTTAACTAAGCCTACCAACTGCTTTTCTGTGTAGGGCTTATATTTTTTTTCTTTCCATAATTTATAGAGAGGAGATTCTTTTATCAGAGCGCAAGGATAAATTTTCAGCATATCCGGCTGAAATCTGGAATCAGCGAATAACTCCTCGAACATTTTTAAGTCGCGGCCGGGCGCGGAGCCGGGCAGGTTCGGCATCATTTGGTAAAGAATTTTAAATCCGGCATCCTTTAAAAGTTTTGTCGCTTCAATGGTTTCTTTTACTCCATGTCCCCTTAAGTTTAATTTTAAGACATCATCATAGATTGATTGGACGCCCAACTCAACCATGGTTGCGCCAAGCTCTCTTAACCATTTTATTTCTTCGGGATTAATAAAATCCGGCCTTGTTTCAACGGACAGTCCGACAATACGGTGCTTCGCCGTTTCATTATTACGTAAAACTGCGACCATCGTCTTACCTTTACGTATGTTGCAGGCGTCAAAGCAACATTTAATAAACCATTCCTGATATTTTCTGGGATAATAGCTCCATGTGCCGCCCACAATCCGGAGCTCAATTTTATCAGTCGGATGGCCTTCAGCTTCCAGCATTTCAATTCTTTTTTTAGTCTGCAGATAGGGGTCGTATTTTAATCTTTTCGCCCTTTCCACCGCCGGTTCTCCGGAAACATAGCTTTTGGGAATGCCTTTTTCGCTGGGGCAGTAAAGGCATTTGCCCGGGCAGGGATAGGGTTTAGTCAAAACCGAAATATTAACAATGCCTGAAAGCGAACGGACGGGCCGGGTCCGCAGCAAGATCTCAATTTTATTCGAAGCTTCTACGTTTTTATTTCTAACTGATTTGTGATAAACTTTTAATAAATCAACATTGCTGGGGCACGAAACTTTATATTTTTTAGCTAGGCGTCTTTTGACAACAGCTAAATCGTCCGGAGTTTTAGCCCCTGATATTACTAATTCTTTTATAAATAATGGATAAAGATTACGCACAATATTTGTTAAAAAAGACTATTCAAGATTATAACCTGATTGCCGAGGACTACGCAAGAACCCGGGCTTTTGTTTCGGAAGATATCCGATCCCTGGGCGAGCATACAGAGTCGGGGGACAAGGTTTTAGACCTTGGTTGCGCCAACGGCCGGCTTTTTGAGGTTTTGGGAAATAAGAATGTGGATTTTTTGGGAGTTGATAATTCTCCAAAATTAATTGAAGTGGCTCAAAAAAGATACCCTAAGGCAGGGTTTCAAACCGCCGATGCTTTAAATTTGCCTTTCCCCGATGATCATTTTGATAAGGTTTATAGTATTTCCGTAATTCATCACATTCCATCTAAAGAGCTGCAACTTCAATTTATGAAAGAAGCGAGGCGTGTTTTAAAACCGCAGGGTTTGTTAATCATGCGTGTTTGGGATTTTTGGCGCAGAAAAGCGGGTTTTGAGTTATTTTTGAAATACGCCTTATTAAAACTTGCCGGCAGGTCTAAGTTAGATTTTAAAGATGTTTTTCTGCCATGGAACGATTCAAGCAGAAAGGCGATCATCCAGCGTTATTTCCACTGTTTTACCAAAAAAGAGCTTGAAGGGCTGGCAAAAGAAGCTGGGTTTAAAATTATAAAAATCTGGCGAGCCGGCAAAGACCCGAGAACCAATATCTATTTGATCGCTCAAAAATGAAAGATCCCCGACAATTATGTCGAGGATCTTGGGGGCCGGACTTCCCTTACTGTGCATTGTAACCCCAAGGGAGGGATTACAATATAAGGATGCCGTTTCCGCAGGCGATTTTTAATCAGCAGAAAAGCCTGCTGTTTCGAATACGCTTGGCAGAATTCGTAGACTGGGAGGGCAACCGGAATCAGATAGCCCTCTACTAAGTAGTGTTTTTTCAACCTTTTCCTCCTTCCCAAAGTTATTTTTTCAGTGTACAATATAGTATAACATAGATGCTTTAATTTGTAAAGATGGCGGGAGGTTCGACCTCCTCTCAAATTTGAGTGGAGGTCGAACCTCCTAATATCGGGGTCCCCATAGTTTAATGGATAGAGCACGGCCCTCCGAAGGCCGGGATGGAAGTTCGACTCTTCCTGGGGGCACAACCATATGGAATTTAGAAAAGTTAAAAAAGTTTTAATAATAACCCTTTTATTGAATTGGCTGGGAGCGATAGCCAAGATTTTGATCGGTTTTTCCACCGGAGCCATCAGTATTTTAACCGACGGTTTTCATTCTCTTTTTGACGGAACGTCAAATGTTTTAGGGCTTATCGGAGTTAAAATATCGGAAAAACCGGTTGATGATTCTCACCCTTATGGCCACCGCAAATTTGAATCAGTGGCCGCCCTGGGCATCGCTTTTCTGGTTTTAATTATCGGCTACGAATTTTTAAAAAATGCCATTCAAAGATTCCTCCATCCGGTTACGCCCGAGATTAACACTCTAAGTTTTTTTGTTATGGCCGGCGCATTAATCATAGATACCTTTACCTTTTTCTACGAAAATCGTCAGGGCAAAAAATTGAAAAGTACTATTCTTATTGCCGATTCTTTGCATACCAAAACCCATCTTTTTACCACGCCGGCTGTAATCGCCGGCATCGTGGCGGTTAAGCTTGGTTTCCCGATTTTTGATCCGATTATCGCCGTCGTAATGGTAGTTATGTTGGCGAAATTGGCATGGGAGATAGTTGAGCATACCACTCTTGTTTTGTGCGATAGCGCGTCAATTGATGAGGCAAAAATCAGAAAAATCGTTCAAACAATTAATGATATTGATTCTTCCCATCAAATCAGAACTCGTGGAGACGAACACCATGTTTTTTTGGATATGCATATAAATTTGAATCCGGAGCTATCTCTGGAAAGAGCTCATGATGTTTCTCACCAATTAAAGGCGAAAATCATGGAAGAGATACCCTCAATTAAGGATGTTGTTATTCACATAGAGCCATCCGATAAAACATGATACAATAACAGTATGAGTCCTGATCCAGGAAAATATAAAATAGCGGTATCGGGAGCTGCTGAAGTGGCGCATTGCTGTAAAAATGTGCAAGACTTAGCCAAGGAAGTCGGCAGGCAGATTTTTTGGCATAACTGCATATTGATTACCGGAGCGACCACCGGCGTTCCTTATTTCTCCGCCTTGGGCTGCAAAGAAGTCGGCGGAATTAGTATTGGATTTTCGCCGGCAGCTTCAGAGTCAGCCCATAAAAAAGTCTATAGGCTTCCCGTAGACCAGTTTGACGTCATGGTTTATACCGGCTTTGATTATTCCGGCAGAAATCTTTTAATGACCAGAGCCGCCGATGGAGTAATAGTTATTTGCGGCAGAATGGGCACACTAAACGAATTTACCATTGCCTATGAAGACAGAAAGCCGATCGGAATATTGGAGGGTTCGGGCGGGACAGCCGATTTTATCCCAATCATTCTTAGCCGCCCTCATCATAAAAGAGGGCCGATAGTTTACGATACTGACCCCAAAAGATTAGTTCAAAAATTAATAGCCGCAATTAAAGCAACAAAAAGGTCGGAGTAAATAAAAAATATATTTTTATGAAAGAAAAAAAGGGTAAATTAATAGGTAAAATTAGCCATTATTTTAGCAATATCGGAGTAGCAGTGATTGATTTGTCGGACAAGCTGGAAGTAGGAGACGAGATTAGATTCGTCGGCGGAGAAACTGACTTTAATCAGGAAGTGGAATCAATGGAAGTTGACCACAAGAAGGTTGATAAAGCAAAGAAGGGAGAGTCTTTAGGGCTTAAGGTTGATCAAAAGGTCAGGGAGGGATACAAGGTTTATAAAGTTTAAACATGATTTTAATTTTTATTGCCGCTTTTTCCGGTGGCGTCTTGCGGGGGCTGGTCGGCTTCCTAAAGTATCAATTTTCTTATAAAGAAGCCAAGTTTAGGCCCCTGTATTTTTTGGGCACAATGTTTCTTTCCGGAGTAATCGGACTTTTAGCCGCTCTGGCCGTAAAGGAAATAGGCTTCACTATTCTGGGAGGATTCAGCAAGACCCTGTCTTTTATCGTGGGTTACGCCGGAGGCGATTTCATTGAGAATATCTATAAAATAATAATTAAAAAGTCGTCTTTTAGCGAAGATTTGAATAAAAAGTAATCATGAAAAAAATCTTAGGCATGATTCTGCTTTTTGGGGGATTGGCCGTTATTTTTTACAGCCTCTATTTTTCTTACGGTATTTTTAATGCCAAAAAAGAAGCGCCGGTTATTTTTAATACACCGAAGCAGCCGGAAGTTCAGGACCAACTGCAAAAAGCCCTCGGCGAGCAGTTAAAAGGCATTTTACCGGCAGATTCCATACCCCAGCTTTTGAATTTGATTTCCTGGTCAATTCTCGCCAGCATTTTAACTTTTGGAGGAGCCCAAATATCCGGACTAGGAATTAAATTGCTTAAGTAAGCTAATGTTTAACGTTAAAGGTTAACGGCGCAACCTTTAACGTTAAACATTAGCGTTGAGATGTCCGACCTCTTTCATTATGAAGTTTTTTAAATCAATTTCCATACTGCTTGGGACAATAATCGGCGCCGGTGTTTTTGGAATCCCTTATGTCATAGAGAAAAGCGGAATAGTCCTCGGCCTTTTTTATTTATTGATTCTGGGCGCAGCCGTTTTTTTTATTCATTTGTTTTTTGGAGAAGCAATTCTTAGAACAAACGGCAGTTTTCGCCTGCCCGGCCTTTCGCAAAGATATCTGGGCGGCTGGGGGAAGAATCTGGCCGCCGTATCTGTGGTAATCGGCGTAACCGGCGCTCTTCTGGCCTTTCTGATTTTAGGCGGCCAGTTTTTAAATATTTTATTGGCGGACGGGTTGTCCGAAATTCAACTTACTCTAATTTTCGGAGCCGCGCTTTCTTATTTTATTTTCAGAGGAGTTAAATTAATCGCTTCGGCGACGGTTTTAACAAATATTCTTTTCTTCTCCGCCATAGCCGTACTTATCTTTTTTGCTTTGCCGAAATTTGATATCTCAAATATCAGCGTCATAAACACATCGCATATTTTTCTTCCTTTCGGCGTTATTTTATTTTCTTTGATCGGCTGGTCGGCCGTTCCGGAAATTATCGGCTTCCTTAAATCGCCGGAGGATAAAAAGAAGATTAAAAAAGTAATAGCTCTGTCAACGATAGTCGTCGTTCTCTTCTATATTCTATTCGCCCTGATTTTAATCGGAGTCGCCGGCAAGAATACCAGCCAGGATGCTCTTTCCGGCTTGGCCCCATTTTTGGGCAAGAAAATTATATTTTTGGGGGCGTTGGCCGGCTTGATAACTTTGGCCGATTCTTTTTTGGTCTTAGGCCTTTATTTAAGAAATACCTTTATTTACGATTTTAAACTGTCCAAGAATTTGTCCGCCTTGATTGTCTGCGGGTTGCCGTTGATTTTGTTCTTAGCCGGCTTTAGAAGCTTTATTAATGCCATAGGATTCACCGGCACGATAATGGGCGTGATTGAAGGAATAATAATTATCTTAATTTTCAAAAAAGCCAAGACGTCGGGCGACAGGGTTCCGGAATACAGCGTAAAAGCGCCCTCGCTGTTGTTATATTTTTTAATGGCAGTGCTTATTCTGGGGGCACTATCACAGTTCTTCCCGTTTGGTTGACAAAATAATCAAAAAGACGGCTTGTTTGTCAAGCCGCCTTTTTTGTATTCGCTTACCCGAGCATTTAGAGCCCGCGCCGCAGTTGTTCAATTTCGAGCTTTTTGAGCTCGATCTGAAGTTGCGTCAGTCGCAACTCTGCCTCCAGTAGCAACTGTCTTCGCCGGAGGGATAAATAAACATTGATCATTTCGTCGGTAACAAAGCCCCATGCAATGTGCGACATTATGATCGAAATTAAATATCCACCGCCGGGAACCGTTGTCCCTACCCGGGAGAGCAAGTCTACGGCGTAAGCCTCCATGCACTTTCCCTCCCTCGCCGCCCGGTAAGCCTCAATGGCCTCTTTGACCATATTCTCCTCGGCAATGAATTTTACCACTATTGCCATCCTGTTCACGATCTCCTCCTATACGAAATTTATTTATGTTTCAATGATACCATAGATATGCAGATTTGTCAATATGTAAGCCATATCCGTATTTTGCTAAAATGGAGTATATGCAATTTGTTGCGGATTTTCATATACATTCTAAATATTCTAGGGCGACGGCAAGGGACATGGATTTGGAAGCTTTGGATAAATGGGCGAAAATTAAGGGAATTAAGGTTCTGGGAACCGGCGACTTTACTCATCCCGGATGGCTAAAAAACCTGAAAAGCAAATTAGAACCGGCAGAGGCGGGGCTTTTCAAGTTAAAATCAAAAGACGAAACGCGGTTTATTTTAACCTCTGAAATCAGCTGTATTTATTCCAAGGGCGGCAAGGTTAGGAAAATTCATATTATAGTTTTGGCGCCATCCTTTGAGGTGGTTGAAAAAATCAATGCCCGTTTGGATTTAATCGGAAATTTAAAATCAGACGGCCGGCCTATCCTCGGTTTGGACGCCAAAGAGCTGGCGAAAATTGTTTTAGGCGCATCAAAAGATTGCTTAGTCGTGCCGGCTCATATGTATACTCCCTGGTTCTCCATCTTCGGCTCAAAATCCGGCTTTGATTCCATCGAAGAATGTTTTGAGGATTATGCAAAACATATTTATGCCGGAGAGACGGGTTTGTCATCGGATCCGGCCATGAATTGGCGGCTTTCGGCTTTAGATAAGAT
Organism: bacterium; assembly: GCA_030648815.1. GTDB lineage: Bacteria > Patescibacteriota > Minisyncoccia > Minisyncoccales > MHMH01 > JACPGX01. The sequence continues at coordinate 9,966 of JAUSHA010000031.1, forward strand.
TGCCTTGATTTCCAATAGCGATGCCCATAGTCCTTCCAAAATAGGCAGAGAGGCGAATGTTTTTGATCTGCCATTTTTGAGTTATGATTCAATTACCACGGCCATTAAAACGAAAGACCCCCGGAATTTTTTATACACCATTGAGTTTTTTCCGGAAGAAGGGAAATATCATTACGACGGCCATAGAAATTGCGAGATTGTTTTATCTCCCAAGGAATCAAAAAAATATAATAATACCTGCCCCGTTTGCGGCAAGCCGCTGACTATCGGAGTGATGAATAGGGTAGAGCAATTAGCCGACAGGCCTATTGATTTTAAGCCCAAAAATGCCATTCCCTTTAAAAGTTTAGTTCCTCTAGGAGAAATAATTGCCGAAAGCGTGGGAGTGGGCGTGGGCAGTAAACAAGTTGCCGGAGAGTATAAAAAGATAATAAAAAATATTGGAAGCGAGTTTAAGATTTTATTGGATGCGACTAAGTCCGAGCTGGCATCAGCCACCTTGCCGGAAATAGCCGAAGGCATTATAAGGGTAAGAGAGGGTAGGGTTTTTATTGAGCCCGGATATGACGGAGTTTATGGCAAGGTCAGAATCTTTTCTCAAGGCGAGCGGAAGAAAATTTCAAAACAAAAAACGCTATTTTAACGATCAACGTAATGTTTAACGTTTAAGGTTAAACGGTGCAACCTTAAACGTTAAACATTACGTTAAA
>JAUSHA010000036.1 GCA_030648815.1 bacterium
TGATCTGTTGAAACAAAAAGTAATCCATTTGATATCTGGGGCCAGCTTAATGTTTAACGTTAAACGTTGGGGTTACGTTAACGTTTAACGTTAAACATTAAGTCTGGCATCTTTGTATTCTAAATTCTTAAATTAGCATCTGCTTTTATGTTTTTAACTTTCTCTGTGCGATGGAAATAAGCGGTAACCGCCACCATGGCGGCGTTATCGGTGCACAAATTTTTTGGGGGAACCAAAAAATTTAGATTTAAGATTTTAGATTTAAGATTTAAGTAAAATTGCCGACGCAATTCCTCGTTGGCGGCTACGCCGCCGCCGAGAATTATTGATTTTACTCTAAAATCTTTAGCCGCTTTTATGGTTTTATGAATCAAAACATCAATTATTGATTGCTGAATTTCACGGCACATCTCTATTTTATCATAATTACCTTGTTTGACCCTATACAGTACGGCTGTCTTGAGTCCGGAAAAACTAAAATCATAATCTTTCGTATACATCATCGGCCGAGGCAATTGTAGCTTGTAGCTTGTAGTTTGTCTCCCTTCGGGAGATCTCCCATAGGGAGATATTTTGTATTTTGCGGCTTCGGCGGCGATGATGGGTCCCCCAGGATAACTTAGACCTAAAATTCTGGCCGCCTTATCAAAACATTCACCGGCGGCATCATCCCTCGTCTCGCCGATTAACTTATATTGTCCGATTTTCTTAACTAAAATCAACTGCGTATGCCCGCCCGACACCACCAACGCCACCGCCGGCAAATTGAATGAAGTCGGACTTCCTTCAATTAGGTTGGCGAGGATATGCGCTTCAATATGATTAACGGGGATTAACGGCTTTTTATATTTTTGAGCTATTTCTTTGGCAAAATTAATCCCCTGCCATAAACAGGGCTCAAGCCCGGGCCCCGACGTCACCGCAACAAAATCGATTTCCTGAAGTCCGACTTACCCCAGAATTTTTGGGGAAGTCGGACTTCCCAATATTTCGAGAACCTTTGCTAATACCATGGGCAGGTTTTTCTGATGCTCTCTTTTTGCCAAAGACGGAAAAACTCCCCCATATTTTGCGTGGAGCTTAACCTGCGACGAAACAATGTTAGACAAAATCCTAAAATTTGGGATTTGTGATTTGAAATTTGTGATTTCCACCACGCTAATAGCGGTATCATCACAAGAAGTATCTATTCCTAATATTTTTATTGTCTTAATATTTTTGGCGGCCATATGGTTAAATCAATAACTTTTGATGGTTTTGCTTTTGGAAGATTACCCGCATTAATTACCAAGTCGGGCTGCCGCTCAATTTTATTAAGCGAGCCTCGCCCCAAAGGGGCGGGATATTTAAATTGCTTTAAAACATCTTTTATTTTTACCGAAGCCGGCTGGCCTGATATATTAGCCGAACTCTCCGCTAACGGCCCTCTGTGCTTGGCTAAGCCAAGCACAAACTTATGGCTGGGAATTCTTAGGCCGATGGTACCCTGTTTCCTGCTTTTTAAAATAACCGTTACTGCTCCGGGCCAAACCTTATTTAAAAATTCTTCCTGCTTTTTATTAATATAAGCTAATTTCTTAGCCATTTTTATGTCTTTAATAAAAACGGGTAAGAGCTTCCATTTTGGCCTTTTCTTTATTTTATACAACCTCTCAACCGCTTTTTTGTTGTTAAAATCGCAAATCAACCCGTAAACCGTATCCGTGGGACAAACTAAAACCTTACCCTCTCTTATCGCTTTAACCGCCCTTTTGAGATCCAGCTTAATGATTTCCATATATTCAATCTAGCGTATTTTTAAAAAACAAAAAAGCCCCTAATTAAAGGGCCGACAGTCAAGCTGTCGGCCATTTGCTTATTTTCCTTTTTTATCTTTAAAATCTTTTAAACCGCTGATGAACTCGTCTAATTCTCTGATGCTCATCGAGGAATATTTTACACCACGACGACGTTCTACGGTCCTTTTCCGCTCGCGACTGAGGGCGCGTATGATCGCTCTCAACTCCCTCTTTTCAAACACGACCGCCCCGCTGGCACAAAACGTCGGACCAGAATCTATGACTTTCATGTCCTCCTCCTTTCTCTTTTCTTTAATTACGGCAAAGATCGTTAACAGCGACACGGTGATGTGATCCGAATGGAATTAAAGGGATGAGAACGAAATCACCACCCTGCTTTTCGGTATAAAAATCCGTCCGCCAGAAGTGACTTTTTGCATCAATGTTGTGCAAATGAAGCAAGACTTTTCGGGGATCTACCTCATCACAATTCATCACAATCATATAATTAGTCAATCCTCCGCCCCCCGCCGTAACCACTTGCTCATAAAGCTGAATACTATGAAACCCTCTCTCAAAGAAGGCACAAAAGGCTTCCTCAAGAGAGCCCAGGTCATGAATTTCGGTCATTGTTTTGTTGCACCCGAGAATCCTTAGGAATACCTTCGGAGCTTCAATAAAGCTCCTCTCAAATTCTCCGGGGCTTTGCCTGCCGATTCTCCCGCCACGGGAAGAAAACTCAAAAAAGAAATCTATCCCGCCTATTTTCAGGAAGAAAATTTCCCCCTCCAAAAAATCACGCAGGGCATCGGCCAACGATCCGTAAAACCTTTTTTTCCCTCCATCGTCGCTACCAATAATTTTTGTAGCGATTTCGAGCTTCGTCTCCATTCTCATCCTCCTTTTAGTAACTTTCCATATTATACGCATTAAGAACATATTTGATACTAACAGGCCTGCTTCTTCTTGTCAACATTATTGATAAACTTACTGTAAAAAACCGAATCATCCTCAATATTATCAAAAACAACGGAATTCGGGCCGATGGCACAATTTGAGCCGATCAGAACTCCGGGCATCAGGGAAGAATTAATTCCTATGTGCGTATTTTCCCCGACGATAGCTCCCAAAGAATTTAATCCGGTATTTTTAATATTCCCCCTATCTAACCTGACATTAGCGGTAATCGTTCCTGCCCCAATCCGACAGTTTTCACCTAAAATAGAATCTCCGAAATAGCCCGAATGACAATGAGCATTCTTCTGAAAAATAGATCTGGCAACTTCGGCTAAGGCTCCGACCATGGCACCTTCTTCCATGTCAGTATAATCCCTGACAACGGCATTATTTCCGACGATGCAATTGTCGCCGATATAACAGGGACCATTGATTACCGCTCCCTTAAAAATTTTAACGTTTTTACCCAAACGGACTTCATTTTTTTTCAGATTTTTATCAAATAAATATTTGACCATAGAAAAAAGATGCCAGGGATATTTTAAAAAAGGCGTTTCTTCTTCTGGCTTCTTAAGCATACGAACTCTAACTCTGCTTTCTTTTACATACAAAGAAAGAGCGTCTTCAAAATCATACTGGTGTTTTTTAACTTTTTGATAGGTCTTGAAGAATCCCGGCTCTAAAAAATAAACTCCGACCACCCTGATATCGGAAGGCGGCTTCTCCTTCGGCTTCTCAATAATTTCCAATACCCTTTCGCCGGTCATGCGCATCATACCAAATAGCTCAGGTGTCTTCGTTTTTTGACCTACCAAACTACTCTTAAAATTATTATCCGGAAAATCTCTGGGAATTTCTTTTAATATCTCCTCTATGTCCACCCTCTCCGCATTCGAAACTACAAAAGGTCCTTTAATAAGCTTCCTTGCCTGCCATAAAGCATCTCCCATGCCCAAGGGTTTTAACTGGGTGATGTATTTAATCTTTTTATCTCCCAATTCTTTTTCTATATCTTTACCGGCTCCCTGAACGACTACAATATCCCTAATGCCTGATTTTTTAAGACCCTCTATGGTCCACCAAATCAAAGACTGGCCCATTATTCTGATGAGGGACTTGTGTTTTTGATTCAACGGCCAAAAACGGGAAGATTGGCCGGCCGCTAAAATTACTGCTTGAGATAAAGGCATGTGTTTAAAATTTTCCCGGCTAATTTATCGGGGTCGTGAGCAATGGGCCCGCGATCAGTTATGATATCCTCTCCGATAAATTTGTCTTTATCTAAAATTTCGGAAAAATCCACGAGCCTCAATAATTCCGGGTGCTCTCTTTTGTAATTAGCGACTCTTAAAGGCGATGGTTTGCGCTTGTTAAAAATAACGTTATCAAACTCCTGCCCTAAATATTTTTCCGCTTCAAAGGTAAAATCTAAAACTGAAAAATTATCGGTTTCGCCGTGTTTTGTCATTAAATTGCAGATATAGACTTTCCTGGCAAAACTTTTTCTGATTGCTTCTGAAATGCCCCTTACCAGCAAAATCTGGGCTAAAGAGGAATATAGGTCTCCCGGGCCCATAATGATCAAATCGGCCTCTTGAATGGCTTTTATAGCCAAAGGATAGGCCTTGGCCTCGGGCTCTAAGAAAACTTTTTTAATTTTTATGCTGCCATCGTGTTTTGGAATATCTATATTGGTTTCTCCTCTGATGATTTGGCCGTTTTCCAGCTGGGCGCAAAGCTGAGCGTTATCTAAAGTGACGGGCAAAACCTCGCGATTATCCGGAATATGCAAATCTTCTTTTAGTTCTTCGGAAAGCTCTCTTACGCCAAAAGAAGAGGCAATGTTCGTGCAATAAGCGTTTGCCAGAACAACGCCGTTTTCAAAACGGCTGGCGAAGAGTTCTTTCTTTTCTTCAGGCGCTTCCGATAAGGCCAAGGCCGCCCTCCTGATATCACCGAAAGCCACGTTTGTTTTAAACAGCTCCCTCTCTTTACCGGCAAAGCCGCCAGAGTCCAGCATAGCCGAAATCGCCGATATTTTCACCGGATATTTTTTGAGTCCCTCTAATACTGCCTTGGGCATGGCATTCCCCCCGCCCAAACAAACTATGCGAGGCATCTGTTCCATGATTTTTATTTACCACATTTTTGAAGGGTTGACAATGCCCCTATCCGAGTATTATGATAAAAATACAAATAAATAGGGGGGCTGCATGCAAAGATTACTGATTAGTATTTTCTCGTTATTCTTCGGTTTCGGAGGAACAATTTTAATTTCGGGCAGTGTGGGATATTTACTCGGGATGAAAAAAATGCTTTGGTTCGAGGTTCCGGACATGGGCGTTCCAATGTCCATAGTTATAATCCTTATAGGGGTAGTTATGATCTTTATTGCCGTTTGGTTAACCCCCAATAATAAAAAATAAACTAAAAAAACTCACCGCCAATGGCGATGAGTTTTTTATTTGAATTCCTTGGTAATATTTGGCCAATCTGTTTTTCTGTCAACTTTATACCAGGGCTGTTTTAATTGAGGCCATTGGGATCCAAATGTCGGCCGTTCGGTTTCGTAAAAAATACCGATGGGTACTTTTGAGTCTTTTTCGTAAGAATAATCCCACTCTCTCGCCTTTTCTATGGCCTGGCTGAAATTGCTGATATCGTGAGTTTCGTCCAATTTATAAGCATTCTTGCTCAAATAGGGAACTGAATGTTTATGGTAAACAATGCAGGGCTGGAGAATATCAATATAGGAAAAACCATTATGAAGTATCGCCTTTTTCATAATTTCTTTTAGATGAGGGGCTTGCAAGGCATAGCCTCTGGCCACAAAAGTAGCGCCCAATTCTAAAGCCATAAGAATGGAATTGATCGGTTTTTCTCCTTGGCCTAAGGGAGTTGAACCGTCAACAAAACCCTTCTCTGTGATCGCATTAGCTTGGCCGGTGGTTAAAGCAAAAACCTGATTAACATGAACCATCATGGTAATATCCGCGTTATAACGGCAAGCGTGAACGAAATGAGAAACTCCTTCGTCAAAAGTATCGCCGTCTCCGCCGAATCCAATAACAGTTAAATTGGGATTGCCGAGCTTTGTTCCGAAACAAACCGGCAAAACTCTGCCATGAAGCCCGTTAAAACCGTTCAGGTTTAGATAATCATAAATCTTTCCATGGCAGCCAATGCCCGTAACAATGGCGGTATCTTTAGCGCTTAATTTTCCCTCGTTGACCAATTCGGCAATCGCCTCTTTCGCCGAGTTTAAAATGCCAAAATTAGGGCATCCGGGACACCAAGTATTTGTTTGTGTTGTGCCGAAATCTTTTGGTTCCATTACTTTTTTAATTCTTTAATCAAATAATCCGGCGTAAAGGGCCTACCGTCGTATTTTAATATTTTATTCTTAATCTCAATGCCGGTTTTTTCTTTAATGACATCGGCCAAGGCTCCGGTAGCTGAATTCTCCACTAAAATAACTTTCCTGGATTTTTTAATTTCTTTGGCGACCGCCTCGGCGGGAAACGGCTCTAAATAAGAAACCTGTAAAAATCTGAAATTTTTAAGTTGAGGCAGGGCATCTAATATCGCTCCCTTAGTTGAGCCGTGACTGACAAGCAGATTGCTTCCTTTGCCATATACTGAAATCGGATTCAATTTATTGATCTCTTTTTTGAGGTAAGCTACTTTCTTGAATCTTTTATCCTGCATTTTTATCGTTGTGGCGGCATCTTCAATGGTAAGACCGTATTCATCGTGTTCATAGCTGTTTGCCCTGACAATCGGCCCCTGTCCGGGAACGGCTACGGGAGAAACGCCGTTTACGGTTATTTTATATGATTTATAGTCTTCGGGCGGATTTTCCAGAATAAAGCGATCGGCGCCTAATGGAGATTTCTTGATTTCGTCAAAAGTATAATCGCTTTCCGCCAAATGCTTATCCGACAGCAAGATAACGGGAATCCTGTATTTATTGGCCAAATAAAAAGCTTCTTGAGTTCTAGCTATTGCTTCTTGGGCATCTCCGGGAGTTAAAACTATCCGCGGGAATTCACCGTGGCCGGCGTTAATGGCAAATTTTAAATCTCCCTGCGCGGTATGAGTGGCCAAACCCGTAGAGGGCGCTCCCCTTTGGCTCGAATAAACCACTAAAGGAAGCTCGGCCATTCCGGCCAAGCTGAAGGCCTCGGTCATCAAAGCAAAACCGCCTCCGGAAGTTCCAATCATTGTTTTGGCTCCGGCAAAAGAAGCGCCAAGGGCCGCATTAATTACGGCAATTTCGTTTTCCGGCTGAAAAACTAAAATATTATTTTCAATCTGTCTTTTCGCCAAGAAATGCAATAAGGGAGTAGCCGGCGTCATGGGGTAAGCCAAATAAATATCTATACCGGCGGCGATTGCCCCGATGCCCATGGCCTCGGTGCCGGAAATAAAACATTTGGCGGTCAATTTTTTCAGTTTTTCTTTTTCCGATCCTAATTGATAGCCCTCTTGAATTGACTTCTTTACCATTTCGGCATTTTTGCCGAATATTTTTTCCGCCGCGGTAAAAAGAATATCCAAATCAATTCCGAAATATTTAAAAAGCAGGCCGATTAAAACATTGTTGGCCAAAATTTTGGGACCCTGCAATTTTTGAACAATCGGCTCGGTTTCTTTTGGTCCAAAAACAAGGCCTCCCTTATTTAAATCTTTTTTATGGATATCAATGGTCTTTTGGTCCAATGCCAGAATAAAATCGTATTTAAGTTCGTGGGAATAAATCGGCTTGTCGGAAATTTTAAGAATATTAAAATTATGCCCTCCCCTAATCAAAGAGGGATAATCCCTATAGTTAAAAACATAATATCCCCATTCGGTAAATATCTTCCCGATAAAATGAGAGGTAACGGCGGATCCCATCCCCGCCTCGCCCCCGATAAGAATTATCTTTTCCATAAAGTTTAACTAATTTAGATTTTACCACCTTAGACCTCTATCGTCAAAAACCCTTCGATGCGGCTCAGGGTAAACAAAAAGAGTGTACACTCTCCGACAGTGCACACCCTTATTTAAACAAATTACGTTTTATGTTTCTCCCATGCCTCAAGACGTTCTCTGTGTTCTCTTTCCAGGGTCTTGTAAAAACTTTCTGACCATAAAGAAAGAAATAAATCTCTCCTGGTCTTCCTGCCCCTGATAGTTTGAAATATAATAAAACAGATGAGCAGAAAACCGAGAAACACAGCCAGCCATGCCACCTCAATAATCGACATCTTATACCTCCTTATATTTTCAATTTACTAAAATCCCTCAATCCCTCGGCTTGACATAATTACCACATCTTCCTTCTCCACTTATCATCTTTCCTCTCATATTCATCGTTGGGTTGAGGTTTACATAATATACAGGGCCGGTATCCAGCAGTTATAGCATCCTCCCAACTGTGGAAAAAAAACTCGATTTTCCTTTCTAGCTCTCATACCTGACTTACAGTCCAGCCTGCCAAAAATCTTCATCGTTTTAATCCCGGCGAATCTTCCCGGAATCTTGCTGCTGACCATCCTTCCGTTTTTAAATATTCTGTATATTCTCACCGTTCCTCCTTAAGCGGTCGGCATTAGCTCTCTTTCCTCCAGAAAAACCCTTACGACATGCATACCCGGAGACATCGTAGAAAGAGCCCCGTTTACTAAGCTTCTGGCGTTATCTCTTTCTCCGTAGAAATAAACTTCATCCGGAGTGGCTTCGATTTTTCTGAAGATATTCTTGCTATTCTTAAGTCCGCCGTGGCCATGGTCATCTCCCGGTGTTGGCATATCAATAAATGTATCGCCGATTTTTAGATCCTTAAAACGCAACGCCTTTAATCCGGGCTTGCCAATCTTATCCGCAGTAAGATTAGAAGTGAAAAGATCGTAAACGATATTGATGCGGGAAGTTGAATCTACCTGATTAAGTAATTTTATTACCGACTTCCTGACTTGACTATTACCCGCTGGCCTATGTGTCATTTCAATTATCCTCCTTTTATAAGACAATATAGCAAATCTAAAAACAAAAATCAAGCCCGACGGCCGGACGGATATCGGGATTTCCGAAATCCCTCCAGATTTGGGGGATTTCGGAAATCAAAACTATAAATTCACCAGAACGGTGACTTTTTCGGGACTGACTTCTAAAACGCCGCCGCTGATTGGAAAATTAAGGTCTTCTTTCTTGCCGGTTTTGATTAAAATTTTACCCTTAGATAAAGGCGTAATCAATGGAATATGATTTTTTAAAATCGTCAATTCCCCCTCTGCACCAGGCAGGGTTAAAGATTGAGCTTCGCCGTCAAAAATAATTTTGTCTATGGCGCTGATAGAAAGAGAAAACATAGAAATCGGCGAATATCGAATCCGTTACTAATTTACGAATTCGTATATTCGCGACAAATTCGCTATTCGTTGATTTCGTTGATTGAGCCCTTCAAATAAAAATCCTGCTCTGATTTATCGTCGTGCTTTCCTTCAAGGATCTCTTTAAATTCCTGAACGGTTTTCTTTTGAGAAATATATTTTCCGGGAATGCCCGTGAAAACCTCGGCAACGCAAAAAGGCTGGGATAAAAATTTCTGTATTTTTCTGGCCCTGGCCACGGTGAGCTTGTCTTCCTCCGACAATTCTTCCATGCCTAAAATCGCAATAATATCCTTTAGCTCTTTGTATCTCTGCAAAACCCTCTGGACTTCTCTGGCTGTCTCATAATGCTCTTTGCCGACAATTCTCGGGTCCAAAGCCGTTGAGCTTGAGCTCAACGGATCAACCGCCGGATAAATTCCCAACTCTGAAAGCTCGCGGGAAAGCACGATAGTTGAGTCAAGATGAGCAAAGGTGGTTACCGGCGCAGGATCGGTAATGTCATCAGCTGGAACGAAAATGGCCTGCACAGAAGTAATTGAGCCCTGCTTGGTTGAAGTGATTCTTTCTTGAAGCTCGCCCATCTCGGTGCCCAGCGTCGGCTGATAACCTACGGCCGAAGGCATTCTGCCCAAAAGCACGGATACCTCGGAACCTGCCTGCGTGAATCTAAAAATATTATCTATAAATAACAAGGTATCTTTGCCTTTTTCGTCACGAAAATATTCCGCCATACTTAAAGCGGATAGAGCGACCCTCAAACGCGCTCCCGGAACTTCATTCATCTGACCGAAAACCAAAGCTGTTTTATCTAGTACTCCGGTTTTTTTCATTTCAAGATAAAGGTCGTTGCCTTCTCTGGTTCTCTCGCCAACTCCGGCAAAAACCGAATAACCTCCGTGCTCAACTGCGGTATTGTGAATGAGCTCCTGAAGAAGCACGGTTTTACCGACTCCTGCTCCGCCAAAAAGACCAACCTTACCGCCTTTAATAAACGGGCAGATTAAATCAATTACCTTAATGCCGGTTTCGAAAATTTCTATTTTCGGAGATTGCTTGTCAAAACTCGGCGGTTTTCGATGAATAGGATAAAATTTAGGATTATCGGTTTTTAATTCTCCCATTTCATCAATGGGCTGGCCCAGAAGATTAAACATTCTGCCTAATACTTCTTCGCCCACCGGCACCTGTAAAGGAGAACCCCTATCAATAACTTCCGCGCCTCTCTTCAATCCCTGGGTTTCATCCAGGGCTATGGCTCTTACCTGATGCCCGCCAAGATGCTGGGCCACTTCCAAAACTAAAATACTGCCGTCTGATTTTTTAATTTCCAAGGCGTTATAAATCTCGGGGAGCTTATCGGTAAATTCAACATCCACGACCGGACCGATAATTTGAACTATTTTTCCTTTGTTGTTCATATAATTTATTAGTTTATGTTCCGTAATAATGTTTAACGTTAAAGGTTGCGATCGTTTAACCTTTAACGTTAAACATTATTACTGTAAGGCTTCGGCGCCGGCTGTTATCTCGGAAATTTCCTTGGTAATTGCCGACTGGCGAGCTTTGTTGAAATAAAGAGTTAATTCTTCTATTAATTTTTGGGCGGAATCCGAAGCATTTCTCATGGCTACCATGCGAGCGGAATGTTCGGAAGCGTTGGACTCCAGAATCATATGATAAATTTGGATGCGGAACAAGTCCGGCAAAAGATTATTCAGAACCGATTCAGAAGACGGCTCGTAAAGATATTCGTAGTTGTGGTGACGGCTTTGTTTTAAATCGGAGTATCTCCCGCGTTCCGGCAATATTCCGGCCACGATTTCTTTTATGCTTTCAATGTTGATGGGCAAAATCTGACGGACAACCGCTTCTTGTTTTAAGGTAGAGAAAAATTTCGTGTAAACCGCAGTCACTGAATCATATTTCTGCTCTTGATACCACTTAATGAGCGAGTCGGCAATCGGCAACATTTCTTCAATTTTAATGCTGTCGCCAAATCCGATGAATGATTCTGCAATATTAATTTTTCTCCAGAGAAAAAAATCTCGCGCCCGCTTACCGACGGCAATAACATCGGCCCGCTCGCCTTGCCTGCCGACAGGCAGGGCCTCTAAAAATTTTTGAGCCTTTTTCAAAACATTGGCATTCAATCCGCCGCACAATCCCTTATCGCTTGCTATAACGAGCAGTCCCACTTTATTAACCGGCCTTCTTTTTAACAATGGGTGCAAATTGTAATCGGTGTGTTCGCTTAGATTCCCCAATATCTGCAAAGCTTTCTCGCAATAAAACCTTGAACCAAGGGCAACTTGCTGGCTTCGGCGCATTTTTGAAGCCGAAACCATCTCCATGGCCTTGGTTATCTGTTTAGTGTTATTGATGGACCGTATTTTAATTTTTGCTTCCCTCGTTGAGAGCATGTATTTGAAATTCAATTGCCGATTTTAATTCTTTTTCTATTTCCTCATTTAAGTCTCCGGAATCCCTAATCTTAGAAAGCATCTCCTCTTTGCGATCGTTTAAATATTGAAAAAATTTCTCTTCAAACTCTCCTATCCTGGCTACCGGAAGCTGATCCAGGTATCCGTTAACTCCCGCATATATCAGACAAACCTGCTTTTCAAATGGTATGGGACTATATTGCGGCTGTTTTAAAATTTCGGATAATCTTTGACCCCGGTCAATCCTTTTCCTGGTAGCCTCGTCAAGCTCTGAAGCAAACTGAACAAAAGCCTGAAGTTCTCTGTATTGAGCAAGCTCCAAACGCAATCTTGAAGCAACTTTCTTCATGGCTTTTGTCTGAGCCGAAGAGCCGACTCTTGAAACCGAAAGACCGACGCTCAAAGCGGGCCTTATCCCCTGATAAAAAAGTTCCGGATCCAAGTAAATTTGCCCGTCAGTAATGGAAATTACATTTGTCGGGATATAGGCGGAAATATCGCTTAATTGAGTTTCAATTATCGGCAGAGCCGTTAACGACCCGCCGCCGTTGGCTTTATTAAGCTTAGCTGCTCTTTCAAGTAACCTTGAATGAAGATAGAAAATATCTCCGGGATACGCCTCTCTGCCGGGCGGTCTTCTTAAAAGCAGAGAAACTTGGCGATAAGCCCAAGCATGCTTGGAAAGATCGTCGTAAATAACCAGGGCATCCTGGCCCTTATCCATAAAATATTCGCCGATAGCGCAACCGGCGAATGGAGCGATATACCAAAGAGGCGCTGAATCGGAAGCCGGGGCCAAAACCACTATGGTATTTTCCATAGCGCCCCGCGACTTTAATTCTTCCACTATTCTGGCAACTTTTGACTCTTTTTGGCCTATAGCCACGTAAATACAGATCGGACTTTTGTATCTTGTGTCCTGAAGCTGATTTAAAATTATATCTATCACCAAGGCGGTTTTACCGAGTTGCCTGTCTCCGATAATCAATTCCCTCTGCCCCCTTCCTATGGGAACAGTTGAGTCAATGGCCTTGATCCCGGTGTGCAAAGGAGTGCTCACCGGCTCTCTTGATATAACTCCGGGCGCCTTGCGTTCAATGGGGTACAATTCCAATTCTTTCAAAGACAAGGGACCTAAATTATCCAACGGATTTCCTAGGGGATCTAACACTCTGCCTAGTAATTCTTTGCCGACGGGAAATGACAAAACTTTTCCGGTGCTTTTGACCAGGTCGCCCTCTTTTATTCCCTTAAAATCTCCTAAAACCATGGCCCCCACCTGATTTTCTTCAAGGTTTAAAGCGACACCATAAACGCTCCCTTCGGAAGTTATAAACTCGAGCATTTCCGAGGCCATTACCTGGGAAAGGCCGGAAATTGCGGCAATGCCGTCGCCAATTCTTAAAACCTTACCGATATTGGCCGTTTCAACTCCCGGACGATAATCCGTAAGTTGTTTTTTTAGAGTTTCAATAATAAAATTTTTATCCATTTTAATTTAAGATAATACCTTCTTCAATTCTCTTAATTTTCTTCTTAAGCTACCGTCTATCATAGTATCTCCGATAATCATGGTCAGACCGCCTATCATGTCGGGATCCACGGTTTCTTTGATTTCAGACTTTCCGCCATCCTTTAATAATCCGGATACTTGCCTTTTTAACGCCAGCCCTGCCGGTCGGGCGGAAATTATTTCAACATCTTCCACTCCTCTTTGTTTTTTTTCATACGCCTCAAATTCTCTTATAATTTCACTGATTTTTCCTGAATCGTTATTTTTAACTAAAACTTCAAAAAAATCATTCACTTTCTTTTTAACCTGCCTGCCGGCAGGCAGGTTTCCGACAGCTTTCAGAGTTAGCTCGTAAAGAAATATCGCGTATTGTAACGGAGCTATTTTTTTAATCATTTTCTTATTAAGGCGTCTAGCGTTTCTTTTATCATTTCTTTTTCGTCCTTGTCCTGAATGGCTCTTTTTAAAATCTTCTCGGTGGCTAAGACGACAAAATCCGCCACTTCTTTTTTAACTTCAGTGAGTATCTTATCTTTCTCGCGCAGAATATCGCGCTTTGCCTCTTCAACGATTTTGTCAGATTTTTGCTGAGCCAGAACAAGCAATTCCTTTTCTTTTTTTTCAGCAAAAGACCTGGCCTTTTCCATGACCATGGTGGCTTCTTTTTCAGTTTTAGCCGCACTCTCTTTCTGGGCGTCTTTCATTTTCTGCCATTCTTCTTCAAACTTCTCGGACTTGGCAAGCCCCTCCTCAATTTTTTTTCTCCGAGATTCTAAAAAACCAAGAATAGGCTTATACAAAACCCTTCTTAGAATAAAAAACAGCAGGAGGAAATTGACTATCTGAAATAAAAGCAGCTTCCAATCAATGCCAAGCTTCTCAAGCATTTAATTAAACAAATTTAATGATTAAAGCAACGACCAAAGCGTAAATGGCAATAGCTTCGGTGAAGGCAATGGCCAAAATCATGGCTGTTTGAATTTTTGGGGCTGCCTCCGGATTACGGCCGATGGCTTCCATGGCCTTGCCTGCCAAAATACCGATACCCAAGCCGGGCATCATTGCTCCAAGAGCTATAGCGATGGCTGCTGCGAGAGATTTGACTGCTTCTGTTTCCATAATATGTTTACCCTGTTAAATAATCCCGCTAAAGCGGGATTGCCCGCGGGCATTTAACAGGGTGAATTAATTAATTAATTATTAATGCTCTTTTTGTGTGGCTACCGTTAAAAATACGACGGTTAACATGGAAAAAACCAAGGCCTGCACAAAACCGACGAATATTTCCAAAACCATGAACGGCAAAGGAACAATCAGGGGCACTAAAAAGAATATTACCACAAGCAGTACCTCTCCTGCAAATATGTTGCCGAAAAGTCTGAAAGAAAATGAGATGATCTTGGCTACCTCCGCGATAAGCTCCAAGACTCCGGTAAAGAATTGAATAGGGCCCTTGAATGATACAAACTTTGAAAAATACTTGGTAAAACCGACAAATGAAACGCCAAAAATCTGAATGGCTATAACGGAAACAACGGCCAGGGCCAATGTCATGTTAATGTCGCTATTGGTTGACCTGAATAACGGAATAAGGGCGCGGTCTTCGCCGTGGCCTTCAAGAAGGCCGATTGAACCTACGCCCGGAAGAATCCCCATCCAATTGGAAATTAAAATAAAAAGAAAAAAAGTGGCTACTAAGGGGAAAAATCTTTTTGTTTTTTGCCTGTCCCCGGTGACCGTTGTCATAAAAGATTCCATGCCTTCCAATAAGGCCTCGACAAGATTTTGTAATTTTCCGGGAACGGCCCTAAGACGGCTTTTGACAAAAAGACTCATTCCTGTAAGAAATGCCATGGCGATCCACGACATGAAAATAGTGTTGGAAACAGGGAATCCCTTGATCTCAAATAATTTTTCCGAAAAAAAAGATATCTCCATTTAATTATTGCTTATTTGCGTCTTCCATGATTTTCTTCGTTTTTTTAAAAACAACGGCTCCGGAAATAATCATCGCTAAAAAAACTCCCGAAAGCAAAGCCACCGGCGAGCTCTCGTATTTTTTATCCAAAAATCTTCCCAAAAAAGCCAAAACGACAAGCGGGCCGGCAATAGTGTAGCCCATTTCCCAAGCCAAGCTTAAAGTTTTTAAGAAAATTGGCCTTTCCTTATTTTTTGGTGATTCGATTTCTTGCGGCATAAGTTGCGTGAAGCCAAGCTTCAAGCGCACTTTAACACAGATTCTTCGAATAATCCAGAAAAATAAAAAACAGACTCCCAGCGTCTGTTTTTTTATTCTACGGTGACAGACTTTGCCAGGTTGCGCGGCTTGTCCACGTCGCAACCACGGGCAAGGCCCATATAATAGGCGAAAAGCTGCATCGGGATAACACTTAGAATGGGCGTGAGCATTTCTAATGTTTTGGGAATATAGATGACATCTTCGGCCAGTTTTTTAATTTCTTCGTTACCCTCGGTGGCAATAACGATGATTTTTCCGTTGCGGGCTTTAATTTCCTCCATATTGGATAGCATTTTTTCATATACGGAATCGGTCGGAGCGATGACAAATACCGGAAAATTTTCGTCAATCAAAGCTATCGGGCCGTGCTTGATTTCGCCGGCTGTCATGCCTTCGGCGTGAACATAGGCGATTTCTTTTAATTTTAAGGCGCCCTCCAAAGCGATGGGATAATTATACTTTCTGCCGATGTATAAAAAATTGTTGTAATCTTTGTATTTTTCCGCTAATTTTTTAATCTGGCCGTCTAATGTTAAAGTTGTTTTTATCAAATCCGGCAATCTCTGAAGTTCTTTGGCGATTCTTTGACCGACAACAACAGAAAGATCTCTTTGCCTGCCCATGTATAAAGTTAAAAGCGCTAAAGTTGCCAGTTGGGAAGTAAAAGACTTGGTTGCAGCAACGCCGATTTCAGATCCCGCCCTGTTATAAACGCCGGCATCGGTTTCTCTGGATATAGAAGAACCAACCGTATTAATAATACCCAAAGTTAAAGCTCCTTTTCTTTTTGCTTCTTTGATGGCGGCTAAAGTATCGGCAGTTTCTCCTGATTGGGAAACCGCCAAAACCGCTGTTTTTTTATCAAAAATCGGTTTTCTATAGCGAAACTCCGAAGCCATGTCAACGTCAGTAGAAATGCCGGCATATTCTTCAAGCATGTACTCGCCAATCAGCCCCGCATGATAAGCCGTACCACAAGAGACAATATCAATCTTATCTATTTCGCGCAATTTTTCTTTGACCGATTCCAGGCCTCCAAGCCTGGCGGCTCCGACATTTGCCAAAATTCTCCCCTTTAAAGCATTGTCAATCGATTCTGCCTGCTCCATGATTTCTTTAAGCATAAAATGGGCAAAACCTTTTTTATCAGCATCCTCCGATCCTGATTCCAAAAACTCCGGTTGCTTTTCCTTTAAAATCATCAGGTCGTTTGGCGTAATAACCGCTATTTCGTTATCGTCAAGATTGATCACTTTCTTAGCGTAAGGAGCGATGGCATTGGCGTCGGAAGCGACAAAATATTCCTTCTTTCCGCTAATGCCGATAAGCAAGGGGCTGGAAAGACGGGCCACCACAATTTTGCCCGGGTCTTCCTTGGCAATAATTGCCAAAGCGTAAGCGCCTTTGACCATTCTCAACGCCTTTCTTACGGCTTCTTCCAAATTTTTATGAAAAAATTTCTCAACTAAATGGGCGACGACTTCCGTATCGGTTTCTGAACCGAAAACATGGCCTTCTTGTTCAAGCACCTGTTTTAACTCCCGGTAGTTCTCAATAATGCCGTTATGAACCAGCCAAATATTACCCTTGCAATCTGAATGGGGATGAGCGTTGGCTTCGGTTACTCCGCCGTGAGTCGCCCACCTGACGTGGCCCAAACCCAGAGTGCCCGTAAGGGAATCGCAATTTTTAAGCTTGGCTTCCAATTTATCCAGTTTGCCGACGGCTTTCAGGCAAACTGTTTTGCCTTTTTCAACAACAATAATACCCGAGGAATCATATCCCCGGTAACTTTCTCTTTGCAGTCCCGTCATTAAAATCGGCGTAGCTTTTTGTTTGCCTAAATAACCGACAATTCCGCACATAATACTTCCCATCATAGCTGATTCTTGCTCCCCTTGTCAACCTAAAGAAAAACAAAAGCGGGTCGAATTGAAGTGTACCCCGTTTAGTGGACACGAGTAAAAAGCGGTTCTAAGCATTAAGTTGCAACAAATGATCCCTGTATTCAACGGGGGTCATTTTATTTCTCCTCCATTGCGCTCTTTC
>JAUSHA010000037.1 GCA_030648815.1 bacterium
TAAAATTTGACCGGTTTATCTGAACCAGCAATGTGCATTTTTTGCACATTGCTTTTTTCAATAAGTTCGGCGCTGTCAAAAATATTTTTCAAATGCTTGGTTATAACACTTCTTTCCGAATTAAAAAGCTCCGCAATCTGTTTTTGCGTCAGCCAAACCGTTTCCTCCTTTAATCTAACTTCAAACTCGGGGCCTTTTTGAGTCTTATAGATTACTATTTTTTCTTTTAATTTTTCTCTGCGGTCCATTGTATGTTTATTTATCTTAGCAAATAAAAAAGCCGGATTCAATCCAATCCGGCTTTTATTTATTATTCTACGGGTCTTGCCCGTCATTGATTGAATTCATCCGTGAGGCGCATGAATAATTCTCTACCGCCGGCAATCTCTTCCAAAAGAGCGACTGCTTCGTCTTCTGTTAACCTGATTCTCATAACTTTATTTCCGGGGGCATCTAATGTTACTAAACCTCTCTGCATTGCTCCCAAAATTTCTTGCCGGATAATAACCGAATCTCCGTAAATCGGATGCAGCCGTATTCTAAAAGACACTTCTATTCCTTGTTTCTCCGATAGATCCATCAATTTTCGGAACGACCTATCCACTGCTTCATCGAAGTATCCGCCCTCCAAAGAAATGACCTTCTCCCCCCTTAAAACTAAAGCATAAAATAATCCGGTAAAAAAATCGGCTCCTGTTAATATTCGCACTCTTCCCTCCTCAATCTTTCTATTCTAAACCGATATTAACTAAATCACGCACCATGTCAATGATCTATTTTTTCCTCCTTATGATCAGTTTCGCTATATTATATATGACGACACCGGAAAAACCGCCGGTGATGAGACCTATTCCGCCGTAGATAATCAAAAATACGGGAACTAAAGCGATTACTGCTAATCCTTCCTTACCTCCGGCCATTTTCTCTATAGCGCGGGGAAAAAATAAAACAATAACCGTAATTATTCCCAAAACCGCTCCGCTGATAAAAGCCAATATATTCTTCCCCATGATTTTAAATACTTTGCCTATGCTCATATTTTATGATAATTAAATTTTCTTTTTCAAATAATTTTTACCTTTTAAATCTTCGGGCAAATAAGACTCTTGGGAATATTTTTCGTAGCCCTTTCCGTAATTGAGGTCTTTCATCAATTTAGTTTCGGGATTGCGCAGATTCAAAGGAATCGGCAAATTGCCGTATTGTTTTACATCTTTCATGGCTTCCATAAAAGCGTCGTAAGAACCCCTGTCTTTTTTGCATTGGCAAAGATGTACCACGCCGTGAGCCAAATTAATTCCGCACTCGGGCAAGCCGATTGTTTCTACTGCGCGAAAAACATCGTTGGCCACTACTAAAGCCGTAGGCACAGCCACTCCAATGTCCTCTGAAGCGAAAATAACCATTCTTCTGGCTATGAATTTGGGATCTTCGCCGGCATCAATCATCCGCGCCAGATAATATAGGGCCGCATCGGGCTGGCTCGCCCTCATGCTTTTAATGAAAGCCGAAATAGTATTGTAATGCTCCTCGCCGACTTTATCGTATCTTAAAAGCTTTGACTGAAGAGTATTTTTTAATGTTTCAATGGTGATTTTATTATAAAGCTGAAAGGTATTTTCCAGCATGGTAATAGCCTGTCTGGCATCGCCGTTGGCCATGCGAATAAGCCAATCCCTGGCGTCTTTGCTTATTTCAAAACCGGTTCTAGTGATAATGGCCTTCATATCGTCATCAGAAAGCGGGTTCAAAACAAAAACCCGGCATCGGGAAAGCAAGGGAGATATCACCTCAAAACTCGGATTTTCCGTAGTCGCTCCGATAAGAGTCATCTGGCCATTTTCAACATAGGGCAATAAAAAATCCTGTTGGGATTTATTGAAACGGTGAATTTCGTCCAAGAATAAAACTTTCGGAATTCCTTGAGAATCTTCGTCAATGATTTTTCTGATATCGGCCTTGCCGGCCGAAACCGCCGATAACTCATAAAATTTAGCTCCCAAATTATTGGCGTATATTTTAGCTAAAGTCGTTTTCCCCGTTCCCGGAGGACCCCAAAGCATAAAAGAAAACAAATGCTTTTGCTTGATAGCAACATTCAGAGGCTTGCCCTCGCCGACCAAGTGCTCTTGCCCCGCAAATTCCCTTAAATTTTTCGGCCTAATTTTTGACGCTAACGGTTCCATTTATAACACCTTACCGATTAATTCTATTAAAATAAAGGTCGCTAAGAAAAAAATGGTTAAAACTGTCGTGATGTTGGCGCATAGCTTTTCATTCATCCGATAATAACCGGCGACAATAGTGCTAAAAATAGCCGGGGGCATCATCGCCTGAAAAACCAATACCTGATATCCTTCAATCTTTGACCAGAATAAAATTAGAAAAATTATTAAAGGAGAAATAATAAATCTGAATGCTCCGACATAAAGAGATTCTTTGTAAAATTCTTTAAAATTGCCGGGTCGGGTCAAATTTAATCCGACATAAAACATAACCAAATATAATGTTGCCTTTCCGATAAAACCGAAGACATCCATCAATCCAACGGGGAAAGTTATCTTTAAATAAAGAATCAAAAAAATAAAAAAGTTAACCCAGAAAACGGGAAACTTGATGGTGTCTTTAATGGCCGAAAACCAATCGGCTTTTTCTTCCTTTAGGGCGGCGGCTATCCCAAGAGTAAAATTTACCAAACTGCTTACCAGGGCATACAAAGAGCCGTAATAAAGCCCCTGACTCCCAAAAACTATCCAAGAAAGAGGCAATCCCAAAAAACCATTATTGCCGAAAGAATTTAATAATAAAAAACAGCCCTTATCTTTTAACCTAAAGACGTTATTGCCTATCTTGCTAAAAACCATGTTCAATATCAAGGAAACGGCGATAATTGCAGAGACTAGACCGAACTCAATTTTTCCCTGACTTAATACGGAATGAATAGTTAAAATGGGCGCTCCGACAAAAATAATGAAATTCTTGAATATCTCCTTAGCTTTTCCCAACTGCTTTCGTGTAATAAATCCGAAAAATAATAGAAAGATAAAAACCGTTAATTCAATCATTGTTTTTGGTTTGTGCGAGGCCCGACCCCGCACAATTATTTAAATTTTGCGGCGTGGCCCAATCCGAAATAAATAGTTACGGGGATTTTATACTTCTTAGATAGCTCCTTAATCTTACTCTCCGCTTCGTTATAAAATTCATAAAACTTCGATTTGTTAAAAAGCACTTCTTTCATATCCGGTAAAACCTTGGGATAATATTTTTTTAACACATTTTCTACGCCGGTCCAATTGCCCCCAACCGTATTTAAACTTTCGGTAAAAACTTGGCTCACCCCAGCCTTTTTGAACTCTTTAAATAAAGCTTCGGGATCCGTAAAAATCGGCCAATAGGGGCCCATCATCACAAAAACGTTAATGCCATTTTTAATTAACTCCTCTATCGCTTTTAAACGCTGCTTTATTGTCGAGGAATCGGGCTCGATAAACTTTTCCCACTTCTCATCAAGTGTATTAATCGTAAAATTAATATCTATCTTTTTAAACTTCTTCAGCAAATCAATATCACGAAGCACTAAATCGGATTTCGTCAAAATACTTACCGGATTTTCATAATTAACTAAAACCTGCAGGATGCTCCTTGTCAGTTTATATTTCTTTTCAACCGGCTGGTAGGGATCGGTAACCGTGCCTATGTAAATCTGCTCATCTTTATACTTTGGCGATCTTAACTGTTTCTTGAGAATATCGGCAATATTTACTCTCGCATCAACAAAACTTCCCCAGTTTTCGGTATGTCCGGTAAATCTTTTTATAAAACGGGCATAGCAATAAACACAGCCATGTCCACAGCCAACATAGGGGTTAATTGCCAATCCCCCGCCCGGAAAACCGCATTTCCCGATTGCCGACTTGCATTCTATCTCCCGAATTTTCATAATATTTATAATTATTTCACTTAAGTTTTCCACAACTCCACTTCTTGACTTATAATAAGCAACTTGCTATTATAATAATATCACCATGAAAAAGACCCTTGTAGGGCTCGTCCCTATCGGGGGCTTTTTCTTTTCGGATTATAATTTTAGCTTATTTTTCTTATTATTCAAATAAACGATGGGGACGTTCAACTTTCTAAGCAGATAGGAACATTTATTGCCCGGAGAAATGATAGTCGAAAAAGATCCCCTTTCTTTCAAAAATTTCACTAATCCGGCATAATCGCCGTCACTCGAAACTAAAACTGCTTTTTCGCAATGTTTTTCATAATAATCAACAACGGCCTTAAGCACTAAATCGGCATCGCAATTACCTTTCACTTTCCCTGCTCCGTCATACGTTACTTCTTTATATACAAGCAAGTAACCCATTTCTTGTAAGCTGGTATATAAATCTTTATTATCCGGCACTAAACCGATAAAAAGATACGCATTTTCAATTTCGTACTTCTCCTTAAGCCATATGCGAAAACGCCTGTAGTCTAATTTCCAACCCAAATCTCCAACACCCTTGTGCAAATTTGCAGCGTCAATATATGCGAAATTATTATTTACCTTCATAATTTTCCTACTTTAATTTTGCCACCTTTGGAGAGTTTTGGCAATAACAAAAATGCGGCTGTTTATTTCAGCCGCATTATATTTATATTATATTTTTCCTCCCAACTCCCGATGTATTCTCCTTATATCGCTCGCGGAATCAACTAGGCGGTAAAATCCGTCTGGCCCCTTATAATAAAAAGGAATTCTTGGAACGATCGTTATTTTAAAACCCAATTCTATCAATTTCTTTTCATATATCTTGGGTAGAATATCGGAACGGTAAAAAGTGTTTGAGGTCTCGTCGGTAATGCCGCAAACCTGCTTCACGTAAGAAGGCCAGATATTCATTGGTATGGGATCGATGAGATCGACAATCCGATAAGCTGCTTGAGGATAGCTCAAAAGCTTAAGCTGCCCCTCCATTCTTTCGTGCCTCTCTATTATAGGCAAGGGATCTGATTTTTGAGCAGAGCCGATGCAAATAATAACCCGGTCATTTTCTCTGAAAGCCCGACCAATTAAATATAATATATGTCCGAGATGCAAGGGCTCGAACCTTCCCAGCACTAAACCTAGTCTTTTCTTAATCATTATCCCTCCAGCCAGCAAGCATCTTCCGGAGTCATACCGCCCCTGATTTTCTTATCGCGCCAAAGCTGAACGTACTCTTTTGAGCTTCTGCCTTCGATAGTAAAGCCCAGCATTTCGCAGGCGCCCATTAAAGTATGTATTACCGTCTTAGTGCCGCTACAGTATGCCGCTGCAAGCAAATGGGCTTTCTTGTCGCGAAAAAATTCTCTCTTCGTATTCTCGGCATAACAAGTAAGCCGAGAAAGAAAAGCAAGAAGTTTGGGCGAAGGAAAGTCCAGATAGACCGGGCTACCTAATAGAACCCTATCGGCATCCTTTAACGCTTCAGCAATCACATGGAATTGATCCTCAAAAGCACACCCGATTTTACACTTTGGGCAATGCCGACAAGCGACCAAATCATCATCTAAAAAGAAATATTCCACTTCCTTTATTCCATAGACTTTCATTATTCTTTCGGCTTCTTTGGATAAACATTTTTGAGTGAAGCCAAGCCTGCGATAACTGCCGTTAACTACGACTAATTTCCCCATTTTAACCTCCTCATGGTCTAACGTCCCAAATTCTTTCATATTCCGGACGAAGCTGGTTGTAAAGCTCCATAAATCTCAAGTGAAGAGTATCCTGGATGTCAAACTTGCGAACATTCTTGGCGTAAAAATCTGAAGTATAATACAGCCATTGGTTCCAGAACATAAAGAAATGCATCTTCTCTCTGACAACCTGATTGCGGATCAGAAAGGCTGTTTTTGAATCATAATGCTTGTAATCTTCCCGGCTGACGAAAGGGTAGTATTCGTCCCAGATTTTCGTTCCCCGGAATGGCATCAAAAAGTTGCCACAAACCATTTCAGGCGCCAATTCGTGAAATCTGGTCATTAATCCGTCGTAGAACTTTTTTCCCGCTTCCTGACCGATAATCTTTAAGGGATTAACGATAAAAGACAGGTAGATGTAGATTCCGTACTTCTTCAAAAGCCGGCAAACTTCATCCAGATTATTGTTCTTGGAATAAGCTACGGTTATATCTTCCAATCCCAGGCAAATCATATAGACATTATGCTTGGCCATAAACTTAATCTTTTCTTCGTTGAGCAGATTAGCGCTGGCAAAAAGATAAATTTTAGCTCCGGTCCGCTCAATCATTTCCAATCTCTCGCGCCAGTCTTTCTGCAGAGGAAAATTCTCGTCTCTGATAAATATCCATTTCGGATACAGAATCTTTAAGTAGTCAACTTCCCGCTGAACATTATCCGACGGTTTGCAAATTAGCTTGGGAGCCATAATGGGCGAACAGCAGAAGTCGCATCGGTAAGGGCACCCCTGGCAAGTGTTAATGGAAGTGCAAACATCATTCGGTTTTTTATCCGGAATAATCTGCTGGTTCCATTTTATGTCATAGAGATCGTAACGGGGAATCTTCTTATAGTTCGTTATGCCCTTAACCACCTGGCCCGGTTGGGCAATTGTTTCGAGCAGATCGTCGCACGGACCCTGAACGATTTTAAAAGCATAGCTTTCAAACTCTTCGGGAAAGATCGTGGGCTGATATCCGCCGACGATGATCTTTTTTCTATCGTGGCGCAAAGCCCAAGCGATGAATCCGTCGTAGCCGGAAATGTATACAGAACAAACGTAAAGTTGAACATCATTATCGTTAAAATCAATATTCCTAAGAGAATATTCTACGTTGGTTCCTTCGGGAAGAACCGTTAAAACCGACGGTTCAAGACCGAGATTCAAATCGGACGGCGGAAAAGTCATACCGATAATCCTATTCTTTTTCCTTCCAGAAAAAATATCATTAAAGGACACATCTCTCCATGTTTTGTTTCCGTATTCCATTATTATATTCCCTCCTAATTTTCAATATGCAGAACAAAAGATGATATCATAAATTATAAAATTAGTCAATACTTTTTTATAAAAATAGAAAACCCCTGAATCCACTCCGCAGAGTTTCATCAGGGGCTTCTCTTATAATCGGCCGCTACTTTTTAAAGCAGTTTGAAGTTGTTTATGACTAAGCCGAATTTATAGCCCAAAGATTGGGCCGCTTCCCGGCAGTAAACCATTCTTTCGGTAAAAATTTCAAAATACTCTATGACCGGAACAAAGCCGGTATCAATTTTTAAAACTAAGGAAATCACTTTGCTCTTTTTATTAACGCCGAGCTTTGACATAGTAGTGGCGTAATTGACTCTGTCGTGAATATCAAGTTTGATATGGTCTAACTTTTTCTCCAGCACCCTGGAACGCCTCACATCCGACTTATCAGCTAAAACGACAACGGCAGAAATTTTATTGCAAAATTTCATCTCCTTTTTGTCATGGTTGGCAATGGCCTGCATAATTAAAGATACATCGCCGGGCTCAAAGGTGTTGCCAAAAACCTGCTGGAAGAGCAAGGCGCCAAAATAATGATGGTTGGTTCTGCTCAAAAAATTGCCCATATCGTGGCAAAAAGCGGCAATGGCCGATAACTCCTGCTCTCTTGGAGAAAGTCCGATTTCTTTGGCGATGTTTCTCGCCCTATCGGCCACCAGATCAAGATGGCTCAAACCGTGGTCGGTATAACCCTCAAAAGTCAGGCTGTTTGCCGACTGCTTGATGAATTCCTCAACTTGAGGATTTTTTCTTACCTGGTTTAAAGTAATCATATGTTTTTATATTACCCTTCGATGCGACTCAGGGCAAGGCACTTACCTTTCGGCGAAGTCGCAGATATCGCGGAAGTCGCAGAAGGAGCATTGCCAGCCGGGGGTGGCGGCAAAATTGCTGTTTTTTATGGCTTCAATTTCCTGCAGTATTTTTTCTTTAATTTTTTCTTTATCTTTTTCGGAGCCCAAAAAACTGACCTTAATATTATCTTCCAAATAATAGTAAGTAAGCTCTTTCGGTTTTATGCCCAAAACTTCTTCGGCCGCTATTTGGTAAATCAACAACTGGTCTTTATCCAGATCGTTTTTTTCTTTTGCTTTGCCGGTTTTGTAATCAATAATTACCGCTCCCCCGTCGGTTTCATCAATACGATCTATTTGTCCCTTTATGGTATGGGGGCCGATCTTTAAATTAAAGGGGAGCTCTAAGGCAAGTTCTCCATTGATCTTTAAAATTTTCGGCGGACCTCCGGCCTGCGGATTGGAAAAGTCATCATAAAATTCTTTGATTATTTTTTTGCCGAGGTTGTAATATTCTTCTTTTTGTTTTTTATTATCATACCACTCGTCTATCCAGCTACTTTCATAAATGCTGGCCAAGTCGGCGAAAGAAGCTAAGCTTCCACTTGGAAGCTTAGCTTCTAACTCCTCACTAAACCCGAAAAGATTTTCCTGTTTGGCTTTTTCGGTTTCATTGGCCTGTTTTAAGAATTGATATAAAGTGGCGTGCATTGTTTTACCGAAGGAAAACACCGCTTTGCCCCTTACAGGGATTCTTAAAATAAAAGCGAATTTATACTGCAAGGGGCATTTTTCGAAAGCCGCCAGCTGGGAATAAGAAAAATGGTCGGGAATCTGGTATTTGGTATCTTGTAGCTTGTATCTTGTATCTAAACGACGATCATGTCTGGAAGTCCTACTTCCCCCAAAATTTTGGGGGAAGTCGGACTTCGCGATATCGGGAGATCGGGTTTCCTGGTATCCTAATTCCATCATAAACCTGGATAATTTTTTATTCCTCGCTCCTCCGTAATCTTCAGCCGAAGTGAAATAAAGCCCTTTTTTGGCGCGGGTCATGGCTACATAACAAAGCCGCCTTTCTTCCTGCAAATGAATATCGCCTTTAGGTTTTATATCTTTGATCAACTCTTCGGGCAATTCAATGGGGTCTTTCCTCTCAATGGAAGGAAATCTTTTATCAACCATATTGGCCAAAAAGACATATTTAAATTCCAACCCCTTAGCTCCGTGTATGGTCATAATTTTTATCATGTCGGGGCCCTGCTCCGGGTCGAACTCAAGCTTGCCCTCCTCGCCCGATTCCATTTCCAAATTAATTTCTTGCATGAAATTTTTCAGAACCGGATCGTGAACGGTTTCCTCAAAATTCTTGATCTTTTTATAAAATTGATTTAATAAACCTAACTGACTTTCGTCGTTTTCTGCAATCAAATGCTTCAAATATCCTGAATCTTCCAAAAAGCTTACCAATATCTCCGAAGCCGATTTGCTGGCCGCCAAAACGCTGTGTTTTTTAATTAAACTTAATAAAAAAGATATTTTCTCCTGCGTTTTTGCGGAAACTCCCGAAATCAACGGAAGCTCCTCCATGGCCTCATAAAGCGACTTGGTTTTACGGTGAGCATGTTGAGTGAGTTTCATTATATCCTGCGGCGTAATTTCCAAAAACGGCATATTCAAAATCCTGAAAACCGCCGGGCTTTCATGATAATTGTCCAGGAGTTTGAAATAAGAGATGACGTCTAAAACGCTCGGTTTTGAATAAAGGCCTCTTGAAGCCAGAAATTGATAAGGCAGTCCCGCCCGCTCAAGCGCTTTAATAAAAGGATTGGCCGCATCGTTTGCCCTAACCAAAATCGCAATATCGCCATAGCTTGCATCCCCGCCTGCTTCGCTATGCGAAGCATTGCGGGCAGGTTTGTCTTTTTCCAAAATCTCCGATATTTTTTTGACAACCGCGCTCACCTCTTCGTCTAAGCTTTTGGCATGAATATGCTCTATAAAACCCGGTCCGGCATTGTTGGCCTCAAGTTTTTTGCTTATTTTATTAATGCATTCCAAACGGTCGGGATCATTGGCTTTAATGAATTTGTAAGATAAATCTAAGATATCTTGGGTTGATCGGTAGTTTTGAATTAAAGAAATCTGTTTAGCTGTCGGAAAATCTTTGGCAAATTGAATAATGTTTGAAAAAGACGCGCCCCGGAATCTGTAAATTGCCTGGTCATCGTCGGCACAGACGGTTAAATTATTTTTTGGCTCCGCCAAAATTTTTATTAACTCATATTGCGCCCAGTTGGTGTCTTGAAATTCATCAACCAGAATATATTTGAATTTTTCCCGATACTTTTTCAAAATCAATGGTCTTTGCTGAAAAAGTTTCAGGCAATAATTTATCAAGTCGCCAAAATCCAAATAGCCCTCCTGTAAAAGCAAACGCTGATAAGTATGATAGGCATTAGACACCTCCTTTATTCTTTCCGTTTCGCCATCTTCGGGAGCGTCATCTCTGGTTTTTAAGGTTTCGGCATACTCCAGGTAATTTTTCGGATAAATCGCCTGGTCTTTGCAATGGGAAAAATGAGAAAGCAGAGCTCTGATAAATTTTGTGGGGTTCCCCAATGGCTTATAATATTTAAGTTCAAATTTATCAAAATTTTTATAAACTAAAAGCCAGCCGGAAGTTCCGTCTAAAATTTTAAAATCAGCGGGCAATCCTATGTCTAAAGCATGATCCCTTAAAACCCTTTCGCAAAAAGAATGAAAAGTGGAAACCCACAGATCAAGGTAGCCGATGGGCAATAATTTATCAACTCTTTCTTCCATTTCTTCGGCCGCCTTGTCGGTAAAAGTTACGGCCAATATCTCTTCGGGCTTAGCTTGTCCGTCTTCAATCAGTTTGGCAATTCTCTGGGTGATAACCGTGGTTTTGCCGGTTCCCGCTCCGGCCACAATCAAAAGCGGCCCCTCCCCGTGCATCACCGCCTCATTCTGCTCTTTATTAAGTTTTTCCAAGTCCAGTAGCATTATTCCATTCTATCTCTTTAGAAAAATGGCGCAAGAAAAAATCCGCCTCTTTCGAAACGGATTTTATTATTTAATCAATCTATTTTGTTGTTATCTGCATCAAACAAAAATCTTATTTCATTTCGTGATCCGCAATGCGGACATTGCCTAAGCCACACTTCCGCTTTTGGCAAAATGTCATTTGGAATAGACTGCGGATTCACTTTCAAAATAGCTGAAAATGTTTTTGTACATTCCCAACATTCCACAGTCAATTTTTCCTGATCAACTTTGATATTTTTATACTTCTTCAACTCAACCTCCTTTTACTTTATCTTTAAATTTTTCGTGGCGATTATGCTCTACGCACAGAAGGGCGAAGAACATAATACCGAAGAGTATCAAGCCGATGCCAACCGGTATGCCCCAGCTTGGGTAGGCCCGATCTATTGGTTTCATTAGTATTATAACGCCAGCCATCAATGATGTCACCGTTCCCAGCACCAAAAAAATAGCCAAAATCCCGCGCGCCATCGTCGTCCTCCTTGTTAATATGCTGACCTTCTTATGACACCGAGCCGAAATAAGTCAACCAAATAAAATGGCTCCTCGGAGAAAATCTCACAAGGAGCCAATAACTTCTTTTTACGGAAACGAGACAGATAGACAACCGAAAAATTCTTCAAGATTACCAATCTCTTCCTCGGTCGCATCCTCCGGATTATTAATGAATTTTTTTAAAGACTCCCTGCCTTCTTTTATTTTATCCCACTTAATCCCAGCCATCCGCTCTTTAAATCGCTTATCAATAGCAGTATTCCACTCTTCCCACCCGGGATCGCTATCCTTAATGCTTTCTTTAAAGAATTGTGGCCGAATAATCTTATATGCCTTATATTGCTTCTCGGTTATTTTGAATGCCGGGTCATCTTTATTTTCCGCAACCTCTTTGGCCCGTTCAAGCAGATCGAGTAATTTTTCTACCATAAGAATTCTCTCGAATTCCATTGAACCCTTAAATTCCGAAATTTTCAGATTTTCTTTTTCCGAGGCAAAGATGCCAATCCTTAACCTCATCATTATCATGCCCGCCGACGCCGATACGCCCGACAATCTTCCCGGCATGTCTTCTTCTTTAATTCCCTCCCACCTCCGGCCCCTGGGATCGTTAATAACATCGCCAGAATTGAAAGCGGGCGATGATATGCAGGAAAAAACTAGACTATCCCTGCTCGATGTTGGCCTTGCGGCATGCACTGTTCCCGGCTTGATTATCACGCTTACCCCGGGAATGAATCTTACAATCTCTTCGTCAAGGAAAATTTCCCCTTCACCCTTAATACAGATGTAAGTTTCCTCTGTATTTGCGTGGGAATGAAGGATGTCCGGGCCTGTCAGGGTTACTGTGGCTACGCCCACTCGCCCGGCTCCGAGGGATTCCGAAATTAATTCCTCTACTTCGCCGAAATCGTTTCTCCAATGCTTAAGCTTCACGACCTTCGGCTTCGGCTCTCTTCCAATCACTGTATATCCAGCTGCCATACGATCAAACCTCCTTTATTCAATTTTCAGATAATCTCGTCCAGGGAAACGATTTTGGCCCCGAGAATATTGCGCATATAATTAAGCGCCCACTCATTTACCTCTTCAGCCAAATGGCCCGGAGCATCGTAAGTTTCGACGCAATCTTTTGGAATGATCACTTTATAGTCCCTAATCCTTAATTCGGCGACGGTGATAAGGATGCAGATATCAGTGCAAACGCCAACGACAATTACCTCCTGCGGATTTACTTTCCGTAAAAACGCCCCTAAACCGGTCCTGAAAAACCCGCTGTATCTTTTTTTATTAATTCTTTTCCCTTTTCGAGATACAGCAAAATTTCCAAACGGATAGATAATACTTGTTTCCTCTGTTCCCTTAACGCAATGTACGGGAAACATTTCAAATTCCTTATCTTCACTGTCGTGGGAATCTCTTAGGAAAACTGCCCTCCAGTCACCTTGCAGCTTTTTTTCCAAAAGCCTGACAATATTGGGAACGATCCTTCCCGTCCGAGGATTTTTCAAATTTCCTATATCATAAAAGCCCCTTAGCATATCCGTGACGATCACTACATTCGCCATATCCATTCCTCCTTTCTGAATAATGCAGTATAGCTCAATGTGGGGAAAATGCAAGACCGGGGATGTTCAACGTTTAAGGTTAAGCGGTGCAACCTTAAACGTTAAACATCTCGTTAAGCGTATAGGTTATACTTTTCAATGTACTCTTTTATTTTGAGAGGGACCAAATTATCTATCGGCAGGCCCTGACGGATTCTTTCCCTGATTTCCGTGCTGGAAACCTTGCTGATTCTTCCCTTAACATGAATAAATCCTGCCGGTAATTTATTTATTTTAAAACCCGATCGGTTAACTGCCAAAAAATCTACCAGCGAGCTAAGTTCTCCCCACTCCTTCCATTTCTTATAGCTTCCCGATTTAACAATATCCGAACCGACTATCCAGAAGAAATCACAGCAAGGATACTCTTTTTGCAAGGCCTCCACTGTTTTTATGGTATAACTTTTTCCCTTCAGCCGAAACTCCACATTAGTCGCCTGGATTTCTTTATTTCCCATCAGCAAAGCCATGGCGTAGCGATGCTTAAACGGAATCAGAGACTTATTAAAGGGATGGCTATAGCAAGGAACAAACCACACCGCATCAACCAGCTTCTTTCTTAAAATAAGCTTGGCAACTTGCAAATGTCCGTTATGAGGCGGGTTAGCGGCAAAGCCTAAAAGCCCTACTCTTTTTTTAAGGTTTTCCATATATAGGAACCTCCTCTCTTTTATATTCCGTATTCTCAACTTTTTCCAATACCCTATAGACCAAATCAGCGGAAAAATCAAAGTCCTTAATAATCTTTTCCGTCTTTATTTTCTTTACACAATAAAGATATAAAATGGGATCGGCTTCTTCGTATGAAAATCCCAATTCTTTTTCATCGGTCTGGCCTTTCCAAAGATCGGCTGACGGCTCCCTGATCGGCAGATTAAAATATTTAGCGAGCTCAAAAACTTGCGTCTTCCAGAGTCCGGCAATCGGATTAATATCCGCGGCTTGATCGCCGTGAAGAGTAAAATATCCTAAATAATATTCACTTAAGTTCTCGGTGCCAACCACCAAGCCGTTTAATTTTCTGGCCAGGTCATACAAAATAATCATGCGGACTCTGGCCATGATATTTCCCTTGCTGATTTTATCCGCCGCCTTGCCGTCAAGGACATCTACGGCTTTAGTGATGTCTATTTTTAAAAAAAGCCCCGCCGGTTTATCGGAAGTTTTTCCATACGGCATAAAAACTCTTTTCACATCCAGGCCCGCTCTTTGGCATAATTCAGCGGTTAAAGACGAATCAACTCCGCCGGAAACTCCAACTATCGCCGAAGTCTTCTTTCTTTTTCTAAACTCTTCTTTCAAAAATTTGCCAATTTCTGCGGCAACCGACTTATTCTTTATTTTTGGAAGTATTCGATCAGGCATTTTTTAAAATTCTCCAAGTGTTCATTTTTTACTCGGAAACCGGCGGCTTGGGGATGGCCGCCGTAAGTATCTAAATATTTGGAGCAATGGATCATCGACTTTACCCCGTCAATTCCCTTAGGGGTTCTCACGGCTCCTTGAGAATCTTTTTCCCTTTGGCTGTATAAAAAAACCGGCTTTTTGTAAAGATTGCAGATTCTGGAAGAAGCAGGGCCGGCCATTAAAATGGGCCAATCCTTATCTCCTTCAAAAATTATGGAATCGCCAGTTTTCCTTAAAATCTTCTTCTCCACTTCTTCGGTAATCTCCCTTATTCTCTGCTGGCGGATGTAAGATTTTTCAATAAGCTCTTCGGCTAAGTGCTCCGCTTCTTCCATTGAAGTCGAGGTCAAGAGAACATATGCTTCATTATGATGATTTTCAAGGGTGCCGGCGGCATGGCAAGCCGAAATTATCTTTTGTGCGATAGAACGCGAAGTATCCCTCTGATTTTTTATAAAAATCTTGAGGCCCGGGCGGAAAGTATTTTTCAAAGAAGCTAATCCCAAGGTTATGATTTCTATATTATCTTCTTCCTCTATCATCATATCGGCTACGGTTGCCAAACCCGCCAATTCCAGAAAATTATTTCTCAAAACCGGCGTCATTTTTTTGTCCATTAAAGTTTCGGCTAATTTAAAAACCACGCCGGCCGCAGCAAACTCCTTAAAGGGATATTTATCGTCTTTTCGTTTCGGATTAACAATGATTGAGGCAGACGGTAATTTTTTTAAAACCTCGTGGTGGTCAACGATCATTACTTCAAAGCCAAGGCGCTTGGCTAATTTAACTTCCTCAAAATTTCCTATACCCAAGTCTACGGTAATGAACAAAGCCGGTACATATTTCTTCAGATAATCTAGGGCGTTCTTATTTATACCGTAACCTTCGGTTTCTCTGTCGGGAAAATAGACGGCCGAAACTTCTCCCCCTAAACTCATGATGCATTCCTTCAGAATGATAACCGAACCAACGCCGTCCATATCGGCGTCGCCATAAATAATAATCCTCTCTTTTTTCTTAATCGCTTTCTTAATCCTCTCCGCCGCCTTTTTTATATTTTTTATTTCCATAAGATTGACACCAATACACTATTCAAGCGCTTCAAGGCCGGGAAGAGTTTCACCGGAGAGAAACTCCAACATGGCGCCGCCGCCGGTGGAAACATGGCTGAATTTATCGGCTAATCCCAAATGATTAACAAATTCCGTGGTTTCCCCTCCTCCGGCAACCGAATATGCGCCGGACTCAATAATCGCTTTGACCAATTCTTTGGTTCCGCCGGCAAACTCTTCTTCCTCAATTTTACCGAGAGGGCCCGACCAAAAAACGGTTTTCGCTTCCATGATTTTCGTCCTAAACAACTTAACGGTTTCCGGCCCGACGTCTTTGCCGCCGCCGATCTCATCAATCGGGGCTATTATTTTTTCGGGATATCTGAATTTAAAATTTTTCTGGTCAATCTCTTTTTTAATTAAACCGCTGATTAAAATAAAATCGGCAACTTCGGAAATCTTATCAATAACTTTAGATTTATCTTCCACCTTTTTCCCGCCGATAACCGCCACCAAAGGCTTTGCCGGATTTGTGCTTAACCTGGTTAAGCACAACACTTCTTTTTCCAATAAAAGGCCGGCTCCTGACAGCAAAAATTTTGGAATGCCGACTATGGAAGCGTGGGCTCTGTGAGATGCGCCGAAAGCGTCATTAATATAAATGTCGCCTAATTTGGAAAGTTCTTTAGCAAAATTTTCGTCGTTCTCCTCTTCTTCTTTACGGAATCTTAAATTTTCCAAAAGCAAAACTTCGCCCGGCAGCATTTCTTTAGTCCATTTTTCAATTTCAATGCCCGTGCAATCAGAGGCTTTGGCTATGGAAATATCCAAGTATTCCGCCAGCTTATCCTGCACGGGAGTTAGTCTAAACTCCTCCGCTACTTTTCCTTCCGGCCCGCCCCCATAACTGCGGGCGAGGCTCGCCTCAAGGGGCGGCCTGCCCAGATGACTCATTAAAATTACCCTGGCTCCTTTTTCTATCAGATACTCAATAGTTGGGATAGTTTTTTTAATTCTGAAGTCATCTAAAATTTCCCCCTTATCAGAAAGCGGGACATTAAAATCGCATCTGACTAAAACTCGCTTATTTTTAACATCGAAATCTTTTAGAGTTTTCATGAAATCAGCGAATATCGAATCCGCTACGAATTTACGAATTCGTATATTCGCGATAAATTAGTTATTCGTTGATTATTTAAAACTTTACTGTTTCGCCGGGTTTTATAATTCCGTTTTCGCTTTCATTTTTTTCTTCCTTGTCCGCCGTAGCTTTAGCGGAGGCGGGCGATTTCTCCAGCGACTCATCTATGGCCTGCCTTAATTCAGATAAATTAACTTCTCTCCTTTGCGGTACCGGTCTATCTGTTTCTCTGTGCCTAGAAGAAAAAGGAACAGTTCTTATGGGCGGTGGGTCAGGCCTGAATTCCTCTTTTTGCGGCACAACAGGAGGAGGAGACGGTGGAATTTCTTTAATCGGCGGAACCTCCCGCTCAATTTGTGAGCGAGGCTCGCCCCTTTCAGGGGCGGCTTCCTGCACTGGTGCCGGCGCTACTGGCACCGGCGCTGGTGTCGGTGCCGGTACTGATGTTGGTACAGACATTACTGGTGCTGGTGCTGCCTCTATCTCCGAAGTTACGGGTTTCTTTGGGCCTATGCCCAATTTGGCTCTGCAAGATTTACAATAAACCGGCCTCTTCCCATCTGGAATAAAAGGTACTTTAGTGTCTTTACCGCACATTGAACAGCGCGCATCGTAAAGCGTAGGCGCTTCCGGCGCCTGAATAATATCGGGCATATCCATGAGACCAGTCCATTTAGCTATTTTCTCGTCCACTTTCTGACGCGGAGTGCTGTATCTCTCGCGGGAAATATTGATGATCTTTTCTTTATTCGATTTTTCCAGAGGCGGCA
Source organism: bacterium (assembly GCA_030648815.1). GTDB lineage: Bacteria > Patescibacteriota > Minisyncoccia > Minisyncoccales > MHMH01 > JACPGX01. Next base: position 17,360 of record JAUSHA010000037.1, read on the forward strand.
GAGGCGGCAGAGTTTGAGCGGAAAAAGGCCGTCCGGCAACGCCATCAATCATTAGCTTCAAATAAATATTATATTTTGATAAACCGACCAGATCGGTTGCCAAAAATTCCGGAGTAAATTCCCGCTCCAGCCATTCAGCGTCTTCAGCTCCCACCCTAAAAGAAATTAACGTCCCGACGTTTCCAAAAACCGCATCCCTTACCTCTTCTTCCATTTGAGTGATATATTGATGGCCCAAAATCAAAGCCAGTCTGTATTTTCTAGCTTCCGACAATATGCTTATAAAAGACGAGGTGGCAAAATTCTGAAACTCATCAATGTATAGAAAGAAATCTTTTCTTTTTTCTTCCGGAATGTCAACTCTCTGCATGGCGGCCAGCTGTAATTTGGTAATCATCAGAGCTCCCAAAAGACGGGAATTATCCTCGCCAATTCTGCCCTTGGATAAATCCATAATGAGAATCTTCTTTTCGTCCATTATTTTCCTCATATCAATTGAGGATTTGACCTGGCCGATGATATTCCTGATTATGGGGGCCGAAACAAATTGGCCGATTTTATTTTGGATAGCTGCCGTTGCCTCAACTTCGTATCTTTGAGTATAGCGGGAATATTCCTGCACCCAGAAGGCCTTAATTACCGGGTCGGTAACTTTTTCAATAACTTTCTTGCGGTACTCCACATCGGAAAGCATTCTATTGACGCCCAAAAGAGTGGCTTCGGGATATTCCAATAAAGCCAGAATGCAGTTATTCAAAATATATTCCATACGGGCCGACCAAACATCGGGCCAAATTTTCTTAAAAACTCCCATTAAACCGCCGGCCACCAAGTGCCTGTGCGCAACATCAACCTTTTCCATAATATTAAAGGCTATGGGATATTCAATGTCAGCCGGATTAAAATAAATTACATCGTTAATTCTGTCCGCCGGAATGTAATCCAATAACTCTTCGGCCGCTTCGCCGTGAGGATCGACAAAACCGATGCCGTGCCCCGCCTGAATATCCTGAACGGCCATATTTTTAATCATTACGGTTTTGCCCATGCCGGTTTTACCGATAACGTAAAAATGACGGCGTCTGTCGTCTATTTTTATTCCAAATTTGCGTCTCATATTCCTAAAAGTAGTCTCGGCAAAAAAGTTTATTCCGTTAGGTTCTGGCATAGTCTTTTATTCCTACATAGGTAAGCCGGGAGGCGCTTCCCCTCTCTTTGATTCAACGCGCGAAACAAAAGGAGCCGGAGCAACAACTCTGCCGGGAAAGTGGAAAATAGTGGCCAACTCTTCCGTGTTTAGAACAAAAATAGCAGGCCCCGACGATCTTGGAAATAATGGCGGCATTCTTTTAGTATAACGAAAAAATAGTCTCCTTTTTCTCAAAAAAATTCGGCGTTTCTCTAAAATGCCCAGCGTGGGAAAAGATATTTTCCCCACAAGAAAATTAATGGTAATATATTTTTTAATCTTGGTGATCGTCCTGGTCCATGGCCTGGGATTGTTTAAATTTTCCGTGGCGAACTGATTAAAAAAACCGAAGGGTATGCCCTTGGCTCCGCCAAAATACGAATCCCTTTTGGCCAAATAAATAAATCTTATAAAACAGCTGAAGCATCTTTTGGCAATTTTTTTCTCCACCGCCTCAACCACATTTTTTTCCCCGGGAGTCAGACGCATTTCGGCAGGAAAAACTTGCTTTTCTTCTGCTTTCTCTTCTTCGGTTTTAGATCCCGGCATCTTGAGATAAGCAGCTTCATCAAACGCCTCAACTAGAATTGATTTTGGTCCCGGCTTGGCGACTCTTTTAGCTAACCTATCGGCTATCTCCCTTCCCTTGGCAACAAAATCACCGTAACCGCCCTCAAATATGCTTTTGACGCTAAGAACCGGGGTGGCCGCAACCTGTATCCAAAGCTGTTCATTGGGACCGAGTTTGGCCATTCCTTCCAATAAGGTGGCCATCGGATCAATTCTTTTTTCTTCTTTGGCCGATTCGGTTTCTTCAAAAAAATCGGCATAAGTCTTAATGGGGTAAACCTCGTCTCTGTTTAAAAAATAGTCGGTACCCCAAATCTCCCAATCTCTATTGGGCGTATCTTGAGGCACATATTTAGTATAATCATCTACTGCGGAAATTTCGGCTTCAGGATATTGAGAATAGATTGATGACTCAACGGCATTTCTGCGACCCTCGGTGCATCTAACGTAAAGATGCGGCTCGCCTCCCAAGCTTGCCATTTCCAGCTGAACGGTATCCAAATCCTTGCCTTCAAACCAATACTCAAACCAATCCGGCGGGTCAAAGACATTGCCCCAAATGGCGGAAAAAACCTGCTCCATTGATTTTAAGGGCTTTAAAACCTCTTTCGGCATCTTTATCTCCAGTAAGACCTTCTTTTGCCTGAACATCCATATCTCCATTCTCCACCACCTCCAGTAAAATAAAAAAGGACGCCAAAGAAAGAAAGGCAATGGCGCCCACCACCAAATTTCAATTATATTCCAAATCTTCTCAATAGCGGAAACTATGAATGGTGATATTGATTCCATTTTAACGAGGAGACTTTAGGCTTTCCTGATAGTATATTCGCCTTCGGAATTTTTAATGAAGTATTTTTGATTCTGCAAATTTAACAAAACCGTGCTCGATTTCACCTGTCTTTGTTTTAATACTGCTTGAACTATTTCATCTTTAAGAAGCTGACCGCCGGAATTATTGATAACATTAGCGATAACGTCTTTGACGAATCCTTGCTCGTAGCCCCATTCTTTTAGGGCATAAAGGCCTCTGCCCACCAAGACAAATCTCTGGTCCTTGATTAATTCATTATGGACCGTCTGAACCAAAGCCCCGTTTCCGATCAAATCGGCAACTTTAGTAAAGTGAAGGGGTTTTTGTTCTTTTTTCATCACCAAGTAAGCTTTATCTTTGACGCCCCTGGGATTAATTTCCGGCCAATCGGCTAATCCGTATAAGCCATCGGGACCCTTAAGAATATTTTTGGAAATTTCAATATAGGACAGCAAGACTTCTTTTGGCAAAGCCATGGGCGTTTTTTCATTTTCCAGCTTGTAGGCAAAGTTATTGATTGATTTTTGGGCAACATTAAGAGCATTTCCGTCAACGGCCCAAAAAGCGTGGAAATCTTGAGTCTCTCCGTATCTCTGAAACGGTTTTCCGATAGTCAAAAGAAAAGAAACGTGGCTCTTGAAATTTTTACCGCCCAAATCTTGGAGCGCTAAATCTTCTCTCTTAAGAGAGCCGGCCGTCTTAAAATACTTTAAAAAATCCTGAAAAACATTTTGCACAACAGGCAATGAGATTTTATCTTCCAACCGCTTTAAGCCATCTTCTTCAATCTGGCGGATTCTTTCTCTCGTTACTCCAAAATCTTCGCCTATGGATTCCAGGGTCTCTTTTTCGTTCTTCAAACCAAAACGCCTGGAGATAACTTCCTTGTGTTTGTCAGGCAAATCCTTAAGTAAACTATTACTGCAAATTGTTTGATAATTAAGCGTCATATATCTAATGCTTATATTTAAGCATGCTTCTTAAATATTGTCAATAGGGGGGCGGCTAAAAGCACCGCAGAATAAGTTCCGGCTATAATTCCGATGATTAAAGCCAGGGAAAAATATTTCAGAGTTTCCCCGCCAAAAAAGAAAATAGCGAAGAGTGGCAACAGATAACAGAGCGAAGTGTTGAAACATCTGCCCAATGTTTCGTTAATACTTTTATTAACCGTGTCTTCAAAGGTGACTCCGCTGCCGCCTCTTTTCATGATATTCTCTCTTATCCTGTCAAACACCACGATGACATTATTAATAGAACTTCCGCCGATAGTGAGAAGGGCGGTAACTACCGGAATGGAAATTTCCACGCCATAAAATTTACCCAAAATCGCAAAAACTCCAAGAGGTATTAGAATATCGTGGAAAAGAGAACTCAAAGAAGCCAGGGCATACTCCCATGATCTTATTGGCCTTCTTACTTTCCTAAAAGCCAAAGCGATGTAAAAAACTATGGCGAATAGAGATACGGAAATGAGCGTTATCGTTTTTTGCCTTAGTTCCTGACCAATCAAAGAACCCACCGACTCAAAACGTTTTTCCTCAATCGCATCCCGGCCTAATTTCTGAATAATTTCTTGGTGAGTATCTTCGCTAATATCTTTCATTCTGATTATTAACCCTTTCTCTCCGGTAGGCTGCAAAGTTAATTGCCCTAAATCCAAACCGGCCAATTTTTCTCCAATTATTTCATTAGACGGCCTGGCTTCCTTATATTCAATCTCAAGAATACTGCCGCCGGTAAAATCAATCCCCGGTTTTAATCCAAACACAGCCAAGCTGATGATACTTGCCAAACTCAATGCTCCGATTATCAAGAAATAAATTTTTTTGTGGCGAATAAAGTTCATTTTAAGTATCTCCGCAACTCTTCAACTTTATCGGTATTTTCCCAAGTGAAGTCCGGGTCTTTTCGGCCGAAGTGGCCGTAGGCCGCGGTTTTTTGATAAATCGGCCTCTTTAAATTGAGATGCTCAACAATCTGTTTCGGCCGGAAATCAAATGTTTTTTTGACGATTTCGGCAATTTCATCGTCGGGAATTTTTCCGGTTCCTTCAGTATTAACAAAAATTGAAACCGGCTTGGCTATGCCTATACAATAAGCCACCTGAAGTTCGCATTTATCGGCTAATCCGGCCGCGACCACATTTTTAGCCGCATAACGGGCCATGTAAGCGCCCGACCTATCTACCTTGGTAATGCACTTTCCTGAAAAACATCCTCCGCCGTGAGCTCCCACTCCGCCGTAAGTATCTACGATAATTTTTCTTCCGGTTAAACCGGTGTCAGCCGGCGGGCCGCCAAAAACAAATCGGCCGGTTGCATTGATAAAGTACTTGGTATTTTCATCAACTAAATTTCCGACGATGGGCATGATAACGTGCTCCTTTATATCGGCTCTCAACTTTTCCATGCTAACATCAGCCGAATGATGGGCGGCAATAACGACAGCTTCCACTCTTTTCATTTTGCCGTCTTCATATTCTACGGTAACTTGCGACTTGCCATCAGGTCTTAAGTAAGACAAGGTGCCGTTCTTTCTTACTTCAGCAAGCTTTTTTGTTAATTTGTGGGCAAGAACCAAAGTTAAGGGCATAAACTCTTCTGTTTCATTTGTGGCGTAGCCGAACATCAAGCCTTGGTCTCCCGCTCCCTGCTCCTTGTCTTTATCCTCATCAACGCCTTGAGCGATATCGGCAGACTGTTCGTGCAAAGTGACTATCACGCCGACATCATCAGCGCAAAAGCCATATTCCTGCTTATCATATCCTATTTGCCTCAAGACCCGCCTCACGACATCTTGAATGTTAACATAGGCCTTTGTCCTTGCTTCGCCGCCGACTAAAACCAAGCCCGTAGTAACGAAACATTCTATGCCGGCGTGGCTATCGGGATCCTGTTTTAACATCTCATCATAAATAGCGTCTGACAGCTGATCGCAAACCTTATCGGGATGGCCCTCGGTCACTGATTCTGAAGTGAATAAATATTTTTTTACTGCCATAATATTTTTACCTTTTCGAGTTTTGTGCCGACAAATACCCGAAGAAAGTTTTTAGTTATAAAAATTGCCGAAAACATGCTAAGTAGGGTGCCGATAATTAAAGTAACGGCAAAACCTTTGACGAAACTGCTGCCCAGCCAAAATAAAATTAAAGCGGCGATCAATAAAGTGAAATTGCCGTCCCAGATAGCAGGCCAAGCTCTTCTGAATCCCTCCTCAAGAGCTGCCGAGAATGGCCTACCCTGCCGCAATTCTTCCCTCATTCTGGAAAAAATCAGAATATTGCCGTCAACCGCCATTCCTATGGATAAGATAAACCCTCCCATACCGGCCAATGTCAAAGTAACGGGAATTAATTTGAATAAAGCTAAATTCAGAATAGCATAAATTATCAAAGCTAGGGAAGCGAAAAGTCCCGGAAGCCTGTAAAACACTATCATAAATATAACTACCGCCAATAGGCCGAAAATCCCGGCCATTAAACTTTCTTCCAGGGAAATTTTGCCAAGCGTCGGTCCCACTGATTGCTGCGATATCAAACTGATTGGCAAAGGCAAGGCGCCGGCGTTCAAATTCCTGGCTAAAGACCTTGCCTCTTCTACCGTAAAATCGCCGGAAATTTGAGCCTTGCCGCCCGAGATTGCTTCCTGAACCGTCGGAATAGATATGGGCACTCCGTCAATAAATATCGCCAAAGGCTTGCCGATATTTTTCTTTGTTAATTCTTCAAATATCTTTGCCCCTTCATCGTCAAACTGGATGGAAACCAAGGACTGATAACTCGTTGTTTGATCAAACCCCAATTCAGCTTTTTTTAAATATTTTCCGGTTAAAATAGCAGGGGCAAAAGGATCCTCCATTTGGCCCTCTCCGGCTTCTTCCACCTTTCTGTTTTTTTCTATAATTTCCTGATAATTTTCTTTTTGCTCTTTGAATTCCAAATACGGAGTCTGGCCGATCATCTTAATGGCTTGCGCGGGGTCCACCACGCCGGCTAATTCCACGATCAAACGCTGATGGCCGGCTGTTTCTTCAACCTGGACAACGGGCTCTGATACTCCAAAGAAATTGACCCTCCTCTCAATAACATCTCTTAAACCCTGCATGGAAGAATCGTAATCTTCTTTGGCGACGGCGGAAAGATCGGCCTCATAAACTAAATGAGTGCCCCCCTGCAAATCAAGGCCTAATTTAAAATCTTTTGCCGGTAAATATTTCAAATTTAAAAACTGCGGATAATCAAAATTTCCGGCGAAAAACGCTATGACAAAAATAATAAAAATAGTGATATAAACTTTATTTTTCTTCATCTTATTTCATTTTAATGCTCTTAATCATATTAGAAAAAATATCTTTATAATCAAGCCACGATTCTTCCAAGGTATTGAAGGAAAACGCCCAAACAGTATTATCCTTGCCAACAGCCAAAATCACGATGGTATTAAATTTCAAATCATTCTGAACGCTTTTGATTTCCATAGAGTGCGCATTCTTGCCGTTTATAGTATATCCCTCTTCTTTGGTTATTTCAATAATGGGAATTGCCTGAATTAATCTTGTTTTTGTGTCTTCGACGTAATCTTTAAATAAAATTTCTCCCAGCTCTGCGCTGTTAATCGAGATATTTGTCCTAAAATTCATCTCCTTGGCCTGATTATTGGTCAATTTCTCTCGGGAGTCAGTTATCATTATGGGCAGAGTATTGCTGGCGTCAGCTTCCTGCCAGCCGTCGGGAATAACAAATGAAAAATAAGCTGTATCCATAAGCGTTAATTTCTGATTTTCTTTTTCCGGCTGCACGGTCAATTTTTCCGACTCCTTCTTTGATTGAGATTCGGTAATTAATTCGGCTGCCGGATTGACCGCCGGAATGCCTTTAACTCCTTTCTGCATAAAAAAAATCATCGCAATTATTCCGGCTGCTGATACCGCTGCAAAAATAATAATGAAAACAATCTTATTTTTCATGTTTATCTATTCTTACAAATTTTTGAAATGTCGTCAATTGTTATCCATGCCGACATCAGGCCGAAGCCGGTTTTGTCTATTTCAAACGGCGTTATCCTCACCGGATTTTTCAAAAACACCAATATGCCATATTTTTTATTTTTGAACCGCTCAAAAAAATCCGGAATTTTTTCCTGGTCTAAGCCAATTTCTTTGCCATACTTACCTAAAATCTCCCCGACTTTTACCGGAGTTAAATCCGTAAACTGCAAAACTTTGCTCACTACCGCTTTTATCGTTACCGGCTCTCCGGAATCTTTAAAATAAACCGTCTCTCCTTCGCTTATGCGATCCCATGGACTGCGTTTTGATAGATACCAGCGCGATTCAATCTTTTTTCGGCCGCTCAAAATCTTCTCCGTCAGCCCCCACGATTTTTTCATAATGGCTAAGTGTTCCATAACTTATTTAAATTTCCATGTTTGGTAGCACTTAGTGCCGCCAAACTAACTATACCACGCTTCCATAAAACTATGTCCAACCCAAAAACTTGACAAATCAGTGACAATATGCTATACTTCTGGTATAAAAATATCGGCAGGAGGGACAAGTGAAACAAGAAGAAATCATGGAATTACTTCGAGAAGCAAGTGCGCCAGATACCACATGGCAAAGGCGATCTAAAATCCAATGTTTGCTCGCTGACAAAGTGCTCAAAATGGATGTGGGTGTAGTGTTGGATGCCCTTTATGTGGACTCCCTGGAAAACCATCCGGATTTACTCCCGTCATTGTTTCCATTTTTTGCACTGATTTGCGGGGAACGACGGCCTGGAAATCTATTAAGTAAGATAGATTGGACCGTCGCCACGAAGAAGGATGAACCTAGGCTCGGTAAATTGCGTTGTGTGAAATGCGGAGCTCGGTTCGGTACAAGTCTAGAGCTCGAACAACACTTTCGTGTTTGTCAAAGTGATGGTGCGATACTAGTTCGTCTAACACGGAGGATGTTGAATAAGGGCATAAAAAATGGCTCGGCCGATCCCTGTATCATCAAGTATTTCCATCTGGATGTGTATGATGTCGTCGAATTGCCTGCGTTACATACCGATGGCCAGAGGCTCGTTCACTTTCTTTACATGGGCGAGGAACACACTCTACCGTGCAAATACGTCGAGCTAATTTTGCGGCACGAGAAGGAGGGGTAAAATATATTAAAAAAAGAGCTCATCTCATTATGGGGTGGGCTCTTTCTATTTTCTCACGCTCCACGTTCTATGTGAGTTATTTTTACAATTTGTGCTTTATATTCTTAATTACCGATTCAATAAATTTTTCTTTGCCCGATGAGTAAGACCCGCGATCCGTTGGGAATTTTTTTGCTAATTCTCTTTTAAGGTCGGCGTATTTTCTTGCAACCTTTTTATGTTTTTGGAGATAATTGCGAAATAATAAATTATCTTTCCAAGACGGGCTGTTAATCCTGACGAAATGCAAATGATGAGTCGTTTTCGTTTTGCTTCCCTTCGCAAAAAATAGCCTGCCAGAAACCCCGGCATCTCCCTTATATTCGTAACCTAATTTTTTGAGTATTCTTTTAAATTTACCAGCCACTTTTAAGTTTGGCACAGCTATAAGTATATCAATTATCGGTTTCGCTGGAAGCCCGGGGATGGCAGTGCTCCCGAAATGCTGAATATCGATCGCATCACGACCAAGGACGCTTCGCAAAACCATTTTTTCTTCCTTAAAAATTTTCGCCCATTCGGGATTATAAGGAAAAAGTTTAACTGTTTTCTGCTTTAATCCGAGCATGGTTGTTTTATTTCCCATGGCATTTTTGCACCCCACACTTCAATAGTATCCCACGGACTGCGTTTTGATAAATACCAGCGCGATTCAATCTTTTTTTGGCCACTCAAAATCTTCTCCGTCAGCCCCCACGATTTTTTCATAATGGCTAAGTGTTCCATAAATTTTCTTGACAAAATAATATATTAATGATATGATTGCTTCAAGAAATTAAAGGAGGGGATCGTGGATATCGACAAGGCCAAGGAACTTATTGGAAAAACTGATACGTCTACAGAATTGCACTGCATCATGAAAGGCTTACAAATTCTTGCCAAATATGAAGTCGATGATAATTGCGGTTTTGAGCATGACATAATCCTTGCAGACTGTTTTGAGAAAAGCGTGTCCAAAATGTCCGTAGATGATGTGCTTCGGATGGCGAGGCTAGGCTGGTTTTACCACGAAGAAGCTGAATCCTGGGCACATTATTAAGCTTGCGATCAAAAGAGCTCATCTCATTATGGGGTGGGCTCTTTCTATTTTCTCGCGCCCCATAACGCTTCTATTATTTCTCATTCAAACTGCGAAAAATTTCACCATAGCATTTTTGGCATAAGTGAAATTTCTTCACCATATTATTTTTCGGCGGACTTAATAAAATCCCGCCAAACTCCTTTAATTCCCTTTTACATTTGTCGCACTTTGGTTTTATCGCCATAATTATTTAAA